>JAYSQD010000001.1:0-20989 GCA_043721835.1 Arenimonas sp.
AAAAATGCGCTTGACCAGACGCCAAAGCCCGTCTAATCTGCTTTATCTTAAAATCGCGATGAAAAGATATAATGGATCTTGAAGCTTGGTCAGCCTGCCTGCATGTGCTCGCTGACCCCACGCGGGTCAGATTGTTGGCCCTGCTTGAAAACGAAGAACTCACCGTCGCCGAACTGGCCGCGATTACGCGCTTGGCACAGCCGCGGGTGTCTACCCATTTGTCTAAATTGAAAGATGCCGACCTGGTGCGCGACCGTCGCGCCGGTGTATCTGCCTATTATCGATTCAACGACGACCAATTAGACCCTGGTGAAAAACGCTTGTGGGAAACCCTGCGTGACTCCACTGATGACCCATTATTGCGACAAGACGCCGAACGTCTGCCTTTAGTTTTAAGCTCACGCGCGAGTGATCAAAACTGGGCCGACTCGGTCGCTGGCGACATGGAGCGGCATTATTCACCAGGCCGTACTTGGGAAGCTTTAGCGCGCTCCGCCCTGCCCTTATTGGCCCCCGGCGAAGTACTCGATATTGCCTCGGGCGATGGTGTGCTTGCGGAATTATTGGCGCCGCATTCCAAAAAATATATTTGTCTTGATAGCAGTGCAAAAGTCGTGATGGCCGCCAGTGAGCGTTTGCGAAAGCTGCCGCACGTCGAAGTGATCGAAGGCGATATGCAAGCACTGCCGTTTGATAATTCACGATTCGATTTAATTTTGTTGATGCATGCGATCACTTATGCCGATAAACCAGCATTGGCTATTGCCGAGGCGGGCCGCGTACTTAAAAAAAATGGCCGTTTGCTACTGACCTGTCTTGCCAAGCACGAGCACCGCGCAGTCGTTACGCCTTACGGCCATGTAAATCTTGGTTTCAATGAAAAAGAATTACGTAAATTCGTCGATAAAGCCGGCCTGGAAGTATTGGCTTTTGAAGCCGTTACCCGCGAAAAACGCCCACCGCATTTTGAAGTATTGACCTTGTTGGCACGTAAAGTATGAGCAATAAGCTTCCCTATAAATTTCCCGATCGTGTTGCAAAACTTGAGCAAGCGCTTCGCGAACGCATCCTGATTATTGATGGCGCCATGGGCACCATGATTCAACAACATAGTCTGGATGAAAGCGCCTATCGTGGTGATCGTTTTTCCAGTGGCTATGATGGTTTGCAATTCTCGGAAGGCCATCAACACGGCCACGACTGCGGCTGCCATAGCGATTTGAAGGGCAATAACGATCTACTTACGTTAACGCAACCCAAAATAATTCGCGATATCCACGCTGCCTATTTAGCAGCCGGTGCCGATTTTCTTGAAACCAATACTTTTAATTCCACTCGTGTCTCGCAGGCCGATTACAAACTTGAACATCTTGTTACCGAACTAAATTACGAAGCTGCAAAATTAGCCGCCGAAGCATGCGCTGAATTTGAAGCAGCCAATCCCGACAAGCCGCGTTTCGTGATCGGCATTCTTGGCCCGACCAGCCGTACTGCATCCTTAAGCCCCGATGTGAATGACCCGGGCTTTCGTAATATCAGTTTTGATGAATTGGTCTGCAATTATCGTGAATCAACTTTTGCCCTGCTCGATGGTGGCAGTGACATTATCATGGTGGAAACCGTATTCGACACTTTGAATGCGAAAGCCGCCGCGTTCGCGATTGAATCGGTATTCGACGATCTTGGTGCGTGCTGGCCCGTCATGATTTCCGGCACGATTACCGATCAATCCGGGCGCACTTTATCGGGCCAAACCGCCGAGGCATTCTGGTATTCGCTGCGTCATTGCAAACCGATTTCGGTAGGCCTGAACTGTGCTTTGGGCGCAAAAGATTTACGTGTCCATATCGACATGCTTTCGCAAATTGCCGAAACCTATATTTCCTGCCATCCCAATGCTGGTTTACCGAATGCGTTTGGCGGTTATGACGAAGGCCCGGAAGAAATGGCCGAAGTATTGGCTGAATTTGCCGAAGCCGGCATGTTGAATATTGTCGGCGGCTGCTGCGGCACCACACCCGAACATATTAAAGCGATCAGTGACGCGGTTACCCATATCAAACCGCGAGAAATTGCACAGCCCGCTCCATACACACGCTTATCGGGCCTTGAGCCTTTCGTCATTACACCGGAAACCAATTTCGTCAATGTGGGCGAACGTACCAATGTAACCGGTTCGGCACAATTCAAAAAAATGATATTAGAAGGCCGCTACGACGATGCCTTGGTGGTGGCACGCCAGCAGGTAGAAAATGGCGCCCAAATCATCGATATCAATATGGACGAAGGCATGCTCGATGCCGAAGCGGCGATGAAACGCTTTCTACATTTGATTGCCGCCGAACCGGATATTTCACGCGTGCCCATCATGATCGACAGCTCGAAATGGAGCGTGATTGAGGCCGGCCTGAAATGCGTACAAGGCAAAGGCATTGTCAATTCCATTTCGATGAAGGAAGGCGAAGCCGCGTTTATCGAACAAGCACGAAAAGTGCAGCGCTACGGTGCTGCAGTAGTCGTTATGGCGTTTGATGAAAAAGGCCAGGCCGACAGTTACGAGCGCAAAGTCGAAATATGCTCGCGAGCTTTTAAACTATTAACCGAAGAAGCGGGCTTTGCTCCGGAAGATATTATTTTCGATCCGAATATTTTTGCGATAGCCACCGGTATCGATGAACACAATGACTATGCACGAGCGTTTATTTTAGCGACTGCCGAAATAAAAAGACGTTTTCCGCTCAGTCATATTTCTGGCGGCGTTTCCAATGTCAGCTTCAGCTTTCGTGGCAATAACACCGTACGCGACGCCATTCATTCGGTATTTTTATACCATGCGATTAAAGACGGCATGGACATGGGCATCGTCAATGCTGGTGGCATGCCGATCATGGACGATTTACCTGCCGATCTGCGCGAAGCCGTTGAAGACGTTGTACTGAATCGAAATAACGAAGCTACCGAGCGACTGATTGCCATTGCCGACCGCAGCAAAGGCAGCAAGCGTAAAGAAGATGACAAACGTGACGAAGCTTGGCGCGAATTACCGATCAAGGAACGACTGCAGCATGCCTTGGTACACGGCAACGATAGTTTTATTGAAGCCGACACCGAGCTCGCCCGGCAAGCATCAACAAGACCGCTCGATGTTATCGAAGGTCCCTTGATGGACGGCATGAATGTGGTCGGCGATTTATTCGGCGCCGGTAAAATGTTTCTGCCGCAGGTCGTAAAGTCGGCTCGCGTCATGAAAAAAGCGGTTGCACATTTACTGCCTTATATCGAAGCAGAAAAACTCGCTTCAGGCGATGCAAGCACCAGCAAAGGCAAGATATTGATGGCGACCGTCAAAGGTGACGTACACGATATCGGCAAAAATATCGTGGGCGTTGTATTGGCCTGCAATAATTTTGAAGTGATTGATTTAGGTGTGATGGTACCAACGCAAACCATATTGGATCGCGCCCGCGCCGAGAACGTCGATTTAATTGGTCTGTCGGGTTTAATCACACCATCACTAGAAGAAATGAGCCATGTCGCAAAAGAAATGCAGCGCCAAGGCATTACCACGCCCTTATTAATCGGCGGTGCGACCACATCACGAGCGCACACCGCATTAAAAATTGCGCCGCACTATAAATCACCGGCCGTTTGGGTCAAAGACGCCTCGCGTGCTGTCGGTGTTGCCACCTCATTGATGAGCGCGGAATTAAGAATCCCCATGCTGGCGCAAATTGATGCCGATTACGCCGACGTGCGTGCACGCCACGCCAACAAAGGCGATGCAAAGCCATTGATGGGATTGGAGCGAGCGCGTCGGAAAAAGTTTGACGGTGACTGGAAAAACTACACGCCACCCACGCCGAAAAAAACCGGCATCACAATTTTCGATAATGTGCCATTGAATGAATTGCGAGAATTATTTGACTGGACACCGTTTTTCCAAACATGGGAATTAGCGGGTCGTTATCCTGCTATTTTGAAAGACGAGATTGTTGGTACGCAAGCGACCGAGCTGTTTCATGATGCCAATACCATGCTCGATAAAATCATCGCCGAAAAATGGTTGCAAGCAAAAGCGGTTTGCGGTGTTTGGGCGGCACAAAGTGTTGGGGATGATGTGGTGGTTGATGCAACAGCGGGACTCGGGACTCGAGACTCGGGACTAACAGCAGAAGCGGAACAGCCCTCAGCCCCCAGCCCCCAGCCCCGCTCCACTTTGCACTTCCTCAGACAACAAGCTGAAAAACCCGAAGAAAGGGCAAACTTCTGCTTGTCTGATTTTATTGCACCGAAAGATGCCGGCGTTACCGATTTTATCGGCGGCTTTGCAGTCAACGCCGGCATCGGCATTGAACCCTACGTCAAAAAATTCGAAGCCGAATATGATGACTACAGTGCGATTATGCTCAAGGCGCTTGCCGACCGCTTCGCAGAAGCCTGTGCAGAATGGTGTCATCGGGCGATGCGTAAAGATATTTGGGCGTACGTCAGTGAAGAAAGTCTTAGTAACGAAGATTTAATTCGCGAGCAGTATCAAGGCATCCGCCCGGCTCCCGGTTATCCGGCGTGCCCGGAGCACAGCGAAAAAACCATGTTGTTCAAGTTACTGGATGCCGAAAAAAATATTGGCCTGTCACTGACCGAAAACTACGCCATGTACCCGGCCTCATCGGTATCGGGCTATTATTTTTCGCATCCGGCTTCGCAATATTTTGTCGTAGGCCGTTTGTCGCGCGAGCAAGTGGCCGATTATGCAAAACGCAAAGGTGTTAGCCTAAAACAAGCCGAACGCTGGCTGGCAGCGAACCTGGATTACGACCCGGACTAATATGAAAATTGTCGAGATACCTGCTGCTGTTAGTAATCGCGAATTTTTAGAAGCCCACGCTGGCTCAGCCCGAATCGGTTTGTGTGGCGGCAATGATTTAATCAATAAAGCCATTCGTAAAATGCAATGGCAAGTCACTAGCGATGGCCGCCGCAGTCCGTGGTCGCATGCTTTTTTATTCAGTGAACGTCGTAGTGACGGCGAGTTTTGGGTATTGGAATCGGATCTGGATTTACGTCATAAACAAATTCGTTTAGGCGTACAGGAAAATCGCATGTCAAAATATTTTGATGAAAGCGAATTTCCGAATCTGGCCGTGATTGATTTCGATTTAAGTGCAGAACAATCCAAAGCCGTGCTAACCGAAGCGCTTAATTTATTGTCAGGACTATCCACTTACTCGCTAACGGAATTACTCGGCACCCTGATGGCCATGAGCCGAACCGGCCTGCGTGCGAAAGAAAACTTGCTCGCCAGAGAAGGTGCACTTTATTGCTCGGCGATGGTGCAACATTGTTTTGACGCCATTAATTTTGATCTTAAGCCCAACGTCGAAACAAAAAATATTACGCCACATGATTTATTCCAAACCCCACAGTCACATACCGGCTTTCATTTGATACGCGAGCAGCCCAAAGGCCCTCGCCCATCCATTGGACAACGTATTATTGATTTAGCGAACACCGAGATAATGTAGGGACATGCCAGGCTTTCTTAATGACGATGACTGCGATCGTATTATTCAAATGGCGTGGGAAGACCGCACGCCCTTTGAAGCCATCGAACTGCAATTTGGTCTGAATGAATCTGCCGTGATTGTATTAATGCGTGAAAAGCTAAAGCGTTCAAGTTTTGACATGTGGCGTGAGCGTGTTCAAGGTCGCAAAACAAAACATGCGGAAATCCGCAGCGAAAGTGTTACGCGATTTAGATCGAGTGATCAGAAAAATAGAGCTTGATTGTGTTGGCTGTGCCTGAGCCTGCGGTATCCAGAAAATTTCGTTCTCTGCGTAGGAGGCCCCTTGGGGGCGCCGAAGGACGCCGGATTTAATCAGCGAGCCTATTCGGGCACAGGAACTGCGTAAATGTGCGCTTGGACAGCGATACTGCGAAAGGATTGCTATGAAGCACGCCCAGACATCGCCGTCCGCGATGAGCAATGGGGGATACGTCGCCCGCAAGCGGCCTCCTACTTACCACACTAAATCATCAGGCACTTGGTAAAGTGGATCGCTATATGGGTCGTCTGCTGCGGGTGCATTCGGGTCGATCATTAGTGCCACTATGCTGGGTAGTAATTGTTTTACTTGCTGTGTCAGTTCGGCGCTCACGATCAAATACCGGCCATCGAGCTGAACCAAGCCGAGTACGCCCTTATTCAAATCGGCTAGCTGTTCCGGTGTGACATAAACCCGGCGAATTTTTCCGTTGTACTCAAAATGGCGGACATGTTCGGCGGCTTCAATATTTTGCGGTTTATCTTTCAGCAGTTCTTGCACTTTCTGCTTCAGCTCGCGTTTTAGTTTCGCCTCTTCCTGCTTACGTTTTTCTGCATTGATGCGTTCTTGTTTTTCGGTTTCGGAACGCATGGCATAGGCTTTCGCCAAATCTATTTCGGCCTGCGTTTTTACGGGAGGTGATTTTCCAACCGGCATAGCATGATGTTTCGGTTTTGCCGAATGCGTATGAGCCGCTCGAGGGTCATATTTTTTCGTTTGCTCGGGTCTCTGATCCTTTGGTGGATCAGGCTTACGTTCTGGCTTAGGGGCCGTTTTAAAACCAAGCCCGAGTAATTGGTCGCGTAATGAATTGCTCATAGTTCTTTATCGCTAATCTAATGAATAATAATTCAGATACTGTTGGCACCTGCGCCATTCGCGGCTTACGCCGCTCCCACAAATCATCAATAATGTGGCGGTGGCGGTTCGTTTGACGGATCAGAATACAGCAGTGTGCGTAATTGCTTCAAGTCGTCCAGAGCTCGCGTGAGAAGCTCATGATTCTTGTTGGCTTCAGAACGCGCTTGTGCCAATGCATCGCTCATTTCAGTCAGGGCTTGTTCCTGAAAAGCCACACGCGTTTCAAGATCGGCGAAGCGCCGATCAAATTGAAACTCCAGATTGGTATCAGGCACCGGCATACACTCTCACTGTTTAATAATGGTGCGACCACGGCCAATGCCGTAATACGCCAAACCGGCGGCCTCTACTTCCAAAGGGTCGTAAATATTTCGGCCGTCGAAAATGGCAGGCGTTTTTAGTGCGGCTTTTATTTTCTTGAAATCCGGGCTCCAGAATGTTTTCCATTCCGTCACCACTATCAAAGCATCGGCATTTTCAAGCGCTTTTGCCGGTGAATCGGCATACACCAAATCACTACGTTCACCAAAAATGCGCTGGGTTTCGTGCATGGCTTCGGGGTCGAACACTTGGGCTTTAGCGCCCGCGCCCCACAGCAATGACAATAAGGTCCGACTAGAAGCCTCACGCATATCATCAGTATTGGGCTTGAATGCCAAACCCCAAACAGCAAAGGTTTTATCTTTCAAATCACCATTGAAATGACGCGATACCAATTCAAATAATTTTGATTTTTGTCGCTGATTAACCGCTTCTACAGATTCAAGAATCTGCGCGGTGTAGCCGTATTGTTTAGCGGTACGCTCGAGTGCTTGCACGTCTTTGGGGAAACACGAGCCGCCATAGCCTGCGCCGGGGTAAATAAATGAATAACCGATACGCGGGTCCGAACCAATGCCGTGGCGTACCATTTCAATATCGGCACCCACACGTTCGGCAATATTCGCCATTTCATTCATGAAACTAATTTTGGTCGCCAACATGGCATTGGCAGCATATTTAGTGAGCTCGGCTGAACGCACATCCATCGCCACAATACGTTCATGGTTGCGATTGAACGGTGCGTATAAGCGCTTCATCTGCTCAAGTGCTTGCGTACTGGTGGTACCCACTACAATGCGATCAGGGCGCATGCAATCTTTAACGGCATCGCCTTCTTTCAGGAATTCGGGGTTGGATACAACTTCAAAACTGATATTGGCTTGGCGTTCTTTCAATTGCTCGGCAATTGCTGCTTTTACTTTATCAGCCGTACCCACGGGAACCGTCGATTTATTAACGATAACGGCAGGTCTATTTAGATAAGTGCCAATGGTTTTGGCAACTGTCAAAACATGGCGAAGATCGGCGCTGCCGTCTTCATCTGGCGGTGTGCCTACTGCAATAAAAATAATTTCGCCATGCTCAATACCGTTTGCGGCATCGGTGGTGAATTCAATTCTTTTTTCGGCATGATTCGATAACACCAAGCTTTCAAGGCCGGGCTCGTAAATCGGAATAACGCCATTATTCAAGCCTTCTACTTTGACTTTATCAACATCAACACAGACCACATGATTGCCGACTTCAGCTAAACAAGTGCCCGTCACCAAGCCCACATAACCAGTACCAAAAATTGTAACGCGCATGCTATCTCCCGTTACTCAGGCGGCGAACCGCCTGAGTACGTGTGTATTACTTATTGTTGTGGCGCTTGTTGCGGCATTGCTGCCGGCGAGCCTGCTTTCACGTCTTGCAGCTCTACTTCAAATACCAAGGTGGCGTTAGGTGGCATGCTGCCTTGCCCTTCAGTACCGTAAGCGAGATTGGCAGGAATCCAGAATTTGAACTTGCTGCCTTTGGCCATCAATTGCAAACCTTCGGTCCAGCCAGGAATGACACCGTTAAGGGCAAATTCTGCAGGTTGGCCACGGTCATAGGAACTATCAAACTTTTTGCCATCTAAAAAAGTACCCACGTAATGTGCCAATACAGTGTCGGTGGCACTTGGCTTGGGACCATTGCCTGGGCGCAGAATTTGATACTGCAAACCGCTGGCCGTCGTAATTACATTGGGTTTCTTTTTATTTTCGGCGAGAAATTTTGCGCCTTCTTCAAGATTTTTCCTGACGGCAATCGCACGATCAGCGACTTGCTTGGCCATCATGCGCTCACCGAATGCTTGGCCGACTTTCTTGGCTTGCTCGTCAGTCAGCAATGGCTTGCCGTCTTTCATGACGGTTTTCATGGCTTCGACCAGTGTTTCCATATCCACTTCGTCTTTGACCGGGGCAATCGACTTGCCGATGTCCATACCGATCATATAACTGAATTGTTTACGTTCTGTATCCAGACTCGCAATGCCTTTAATGACAGGCTCGCGTTTCTCGGATTTTGCAGTTTCTTTGGATGCATCTTTTTCTGCACCAGGAGAATCTCCTTTACAAGCGGTCGAACCAAGAATCACAGCGACCAATGCCAGAGGCGCGAGCGTATTACGAACATTCAAAATCATTGGGAAAAAACTCCGTTGGTAGGCGCCACCTTCTGGCGCTGGAGTGTCTATTGTCGCGGTCTGCGGGCCAGACAGCAATCATTTGCAGCTATTTTCTTAACTAATCTTTGCAATAACTGGCAAAATAAGCCCGATGTCGCCACAGGCAAAGGCTTAGCGGAACTTTGGCGACGCCCTGGCTATCAAAAAAAATCCTTTCACGGACTGCTCACTTTGCATCCTCTAGAAATACGAATATGGAAACTTTAGAAATACTCGATTTAATACGTGCCCAGCACCCGAATGCGCCCGCTGCGAACTCGGATGCAGAAGCGGCCGCGATTGAAAACTTCAAGCAGTTTTTTTCAAGCTTTGCCGCTGACCGTATTGATAAATTACTGGCAAGCACCTATGCCAGTGATATTTATTTTAATGACACGCTAAAAGCGATTCGGGGCATCAAAGACTTGGCGCATTACCTAAAAGATAGCGCGGATGCCGTTCAAGATTGCCGGGTTGAAGTGATTGAAGTAACACGCACTGCAAATAACGAGCATTATTTCCGATGGAAAATGATGATTCGTTTTAAGCGCTTCAAAAAAGGCCAAGACACATGGACTGTCGGGATGAGCCATCTGCGCTTTAATGCAGATGGCCTGGTCGTATATCACCAGGATTACTGGAATGCGACCGACGGTATCTTCCGGCACATCCCTATATTGGGAACCATGATTAACGCGGTTATTAAGCGTTTGTAGTGGCGCTGCTTGCTGCGCCCAAACATTGTCGATGCGTTAGGGCGCAGCAAGCAGCGCCCCTACATAAGAATCATGTAAATTATTTTTTTGGTTTTGGCTGCGCCAATAATTTTTCGATCTGCGCCAGCATATCGGCATCATCAGGTTTGACACGGCTACCAAAATTCGCAACTACATTGCCGTTTCTATCAATCAAATATTTATGAAAATTCCAGCCTGGTGCAACACCAGTAATTTCTGTGAGTGACTTATAAAAAGGCGTTGCCTTGTCCCCCACTACGCTGACTTTTTCGAACATCGGGAATTTCACGCCATAGGTAAGACGACAAAAATCTTTGATGTCTTTTTCACTACCGGGCTCTTGTCCCATGAAATCATTCGATGGAAAACCCAGCACAGCAAAACCACGGCCTTTCAATTTCGTGTGCAAAGCCTCCAAACCATCATATTGCGGAGTAAAGCCGCATTTGCTTGCGGTATTGACAACTAAAAGCACTTGGCCACCGTACTGTTTTTGCAAATTGATAGCGGTCTTTCCGGCCAAAGCTCGGTAATTTTGGTCGAGCAAGGCGGGTTTTGCCTGCAAAGGCGCGATTATTACAAGGCTTAGTAACGCTACTATATTAAATAATTTCATGGGCTTAGTCCTTTTTTGATAGCCGTGAGGGGGTATATGTCTTTAGTTGGGGTGGAAACTGATAAAAATGTGTTGACGAGTAAAAATATAGTGTTATAGTTACCTACATCACCTAACCGTTACCTCACTCAGGGGGTCGTATGAACCACAAAGTCAAAAGCACGATGACAGGCATATTAGTAGCGCTTAGTTTCGTTACCACGAGCGGCATTCTAGGCCAGGAACCCATCGCCACTGGTGTTGAATTAAACCTCAACAATATCCCATATACCGCGAAAGTAGATGTGATGGACGCTTCACAAGACGCGAGCAAAGCACACGATAAACGTCTGCGCCGCCAATTGTCGATGCCCTATTTTTCTTTCAGCCGCGCGCTGCCAAAACAAGGCTTGTGATATGAGCATTGCATGGAACGATAACTTACCTATTTATCGCCAGTTAAAAGACCGCGTTATGAGCATGATGCTCGACGGCGTCTTGAAGCCCGGCGATGCCCTGCCCTCGGTTCGGCAAATTGCAGCTGAGTATCAGCTCAATCCCATTACTGTCTCGCGCGCTTATCAAGAGCTGGCTGACGAAAATTTAGTAGAAAAACGAAGGGGACTCGGAATGTATATGACTGACAGCGCCCGCGATCAATTGCTGGCTTCTGAACGCGAACGCTTTTTAAATGAAGAATGGCCGCTGGTAATGGAACGGATTCGTCGCTTAGGCCTCGATATCGACGCATTATTGCGTAAAGGAGAGCCACAATGAGCGCCGTCATTACTGCCCGCAATTTAACCAAACGCTTTACCCATACCACTGCAGTAGACAACGTCAGTTTTGAAATTCCAGCCGGTCGCATTATTGGTTTGATTGGCCCGAATGGCTCTGGCAAAACCACTGCACTGAAGGCAATTCTGGGTTTATCGACCTTTGAAGGTCAGTTAAATGTGCTGGGCTTTAACCCACAAACGCAACGCGACGAGCTGATGAAAGAAGTTTGTTTTATCGCCGATGTTGCCGTGTTGCCGCGTTGGATAAAAGTTCGCGAAGCCATTGAATTTGTCGCTGGTGTACATCCCAAATTTAATCGCGCGAAATGTGAAGCCTATCTGGCACACACAAAACTAAAGCCCGAGATGAAAGTAAAACACATGTCCAAGGGCATGGTCGTGCAATTACATCTTGCTTTAGTTATGGCTATTGACGCCAAGCTTTTGGTGCTGGACGAACCGACTTTAGGCCTGGATATTCTCTATCGCAAACAGTTTTATCAAAACCTGCTGGAAGACTATTTCGACGAGAATAAAACCATCATCGTTACTACCCATCAAGTAGAAGAAATTGAACATATTCTCACCGACCTGATGTTTATTCGCGATGGCAAAATTGTATTGTCTTCCACGATGGATGAAGTGGCAGATCGTTTTGTCGAAGTCATGGTCACGCAGGAACATTACGCGACCGCAAAAGCCATGAACCCGATTGATGAACGCCAGGTATTTGGTAAATCCATCATGTTGTTTGACGGCATTGCACGTAATGAGTTAAGCCGTCTGGGCGAAACCCGCAATGTCGGCATCGCTGATCTGTTTGTAGCAACAATGAAAGGAACCTACGCATGAACACCATGAAATGGCTGGTTAAACGGGAATACTGGGAGCATAAAGGCGGTATTTTTTGGGCTCCGGTAATTGTAGGTGCGTTTTTTACCGTAATGTTGCTCATCAGTGTGTTGATTGCTGTGTTTGGTGTGAAACACGGAACCGGTATGCATATAAACGGCGTGCTGGTGCAAGACTTGTCGGCGCAGATGCCTTTGGAAAGCAAGTTGAATATTGCACACGGTCTATCGATGAGTTACTTGTATAGTGTTATGCCTTTATTGATAGTGCTTGCTTTTGTAATGTTTTTCTACAGTCTGTCGTGCTTGTACGACGATCGAAAAGACAAAAGTATTTTGTTTTGGAAATCAATGCCGGTATCGGATACGCAAACGGTATTATCAAAACTCTTCACAATTTTGGTGCTTAGTCCGCTTATACCACTTGCTCTGGGTTTGATCATCGCAGTAATTTTTGCCCTTGGCGCCGGTCTTGCATTTCAATCTGTCGGCGTTAGCGTGCTCGGTACAACATTGAGCTCAAGCGATTTTTATCTCGTACCACTGCAGATACTGGCATGCTTTCCGATCTACATGTTGTGGGCTTTTCCATCGGTAGCATGGTTCATGATGGTGTCAGCATGGTCACCACGTTTCCCGATTTTATGGGCCGTTGGAATTCCCGTTATCATCGGTGTGCTGCTATCGATTTCTGAAGGTATGTCGGGTGTTGGCATTCCGCACCAATGGTACTGGGAGAATATTGTAGGTCGCCTATTCGGTGGTTTTGTACCGGGCACATGGCTGGCATTTTTTGATGTCACATCAGACGCTGGAGTTAGAAATGGTCCACCAGGTGGTCTTGAAATTCTCAAAGCATCATGGGCGATTTTGGGACACGCAAAGGTTTGGATTGCTGCTGGTCTCGGTGTTGCAATGACCTATGCCACCATCCGCATTCGCCGCTACCGCGACGACGGTTGAAATATCAGTGTAGCGGCATACCCAAGGTATGCCGCTAATCGTTTTCTCATACACGGGGTTTTACATCATGAAGTTGCAACTTCCATCCGCTTTGTTGTTATCACTCCTGTTAATAACGTCTTGCAATAAACAAGACACGGATAAATCCGGCAAGCAAGGCGACTCTAATTCTGTAAACAACATCATGGCCAAGGCTACCGAAGAAGTTCGCACGGGTAACATGAGTCTGGGTAACATCTCTGGCACGGCGAAAGGTGAAATTACGCCACAAGGTGATCTTCTGATCGATGGCAAGCCCGTTACGGTAACGGCAGAACAACGTCAATTGCTTATCAAGCACCGCGAGTTGCTGACAAAGATCGCCATCAGCGGCATAGAAATTGGCACACAAGGTATCAATTTAGCCAAAAAGGCAGTGGGTGAATCTATCAAAGGAATATTTAATGGCAACACGGATCAAGTCGAAAAGAAAGTCGAGGCCGATGCCAAGAAAATAGAAGCTTCTGCCAATGTCTTATGCGAGCAATTGCCTTTACTAATGGAATCACAGCAAACACTTGCCGAGTCGCTGCCAGAATTTAAACCCTATGCCACCATGACTAAAGACGACATCGATGATTGCCACGGCAAGGTTATCGAGCGGAAGTAGTTGTTGCCGATAAAACATAAAGCCGGCTCGTTCATGAACCGGCTGTTTTATTGGGCGAGAGCTATTGAATCAAATAAGAAATTTCGGGTCCAGTAATTTTCGTAATTGCTCGGCACCAAGATCCGTCATTTCGATGGCCACGTCCAGTATGGGTCGCTTTTCCTTGTATGCGCGTTTGGCAATAGCAGCAGCTTTTTCATAGCCGATAATCGGATTCAAGGCAGTCACAAGAATCGGGTTACGGTCAAGCGCTTGGGCAATGCGGTCTTCGCGTACTTTAAAACCTGCGATGGCTTTATCGGCCAGCGAAACCGAAGCCGTAGACAACAAGCGCAGACTTTCCAGAATATTGTGGGCAATGATGGGCAACATTACATTTAATTGGAAATTCCCGCTTTGTCCTGCGACCGTAATTGTGGTGTGATTGCCCATGACTTGGGCACAGACCATGGCGACAGCTTCGGGAATTACCGGATTCACTTTACCCGGCATGATCGAAGAACCCGGTTGCAAGGCTTTCAATTCAATCTCGCCAAGGCCTGCCAGTGGACCGGAATTCATCCAGCGCAAATCATTACTGATTTTCATCAGGCAAGCCGCCAAAACATTACATTGACCTGACAACTCAAGCACATGGTCTTGCGCTGCAATACTTTCAAACTTGTTTTTTGCTTCAACAAATTTTATGCCGCTTTGTTTTTTCAAATATTGGCAAGCGATACGCGGCATTTTTTTATCGGCATTGATGCCGGTGCCAATCGCAGTGCCGCCTAACGGCAAGTTCTGCAAACGCTTACTGGTGTCTTCAAAGCGTTCAATGCAGGAAGCTACCTGCGCCGACCAGCCCGACAATTCCTGTGCAAAACTCAATGGCATCGCATCCATTAAATGCGTGCGGCCGGTTTTGATTACTCTTGTCAGTTCGCGTGCACGTTTATCGATTAATTTTTGCAAATGTTTCAATGAAGGCAGCAAATTCTTGTGCAGAACCAAACTAGCCGAGACTTGAATGGCACTAGGAATAACGTCGTTTGAACTCTGCCCTGCATTGACGTGATCATTCGGATGGATTTTCAGTTTTGAGGATTTCGATGCCAGTGTGGCAATGACTTCATTGGCATTCATATTGCTGGAGGTACCGGAACCGGTTTGAAATACTTCGACCGGAAAATGCTCGCGCCATTGCCCGTTCGCAATCTGCTCTGCCGCTTTCACAATGGCCGCAGCCTGGGTTTTACTCAAATGCCCAAGCTCGCCATTTGCGGCCGCTACCGCCGCTTTGATCAATGCCAGCGCCGTGATGAACTCATAAGGCATGCCGTAAGTGGAAATACTGAAATTTTCCACTGCCCGCTGGGTCTGCGCGCCGTACAAGGCGTCGGCTGGCACCTGCAATTGTCCAAAGCTATCGTGCTCGATACGCATTTTGGGGGTCATAAAAAGCCCTCGTCATCATCAATGTTTCGATCATAACCCCGTTCGGCGTTACAATTGCAGCCTTCGCAAGCCGCCCATACAAGCCCATCATGTCTGAATATACTTTACTCGCCCTTTCCCCACTCGATGGTCGCTATGCCGGTAAATGCGATGTGCTACGGCCTATTTTTTCCGAATTTGGCTTGATCAAGGCCCGGATAAAAGTAGAAATCGAATGGTTAATTGCACTTTCAAACGAGTCCGGCATTGAAGAATTAAAACCTTTTTCAAGCGATGCGATTAAAAAATTACGTGACTTCGCGGCTAATTTTTCAGTCGATGATGCCGGCCGCGTTAAAGAAATTGAGCGCACAACAAACCACGATGTAAAAGCTGTTGAATATTGCATTAAAGAAAAGCTTAAGGATGACGCCGAGCTTGGCCCGGCTCTGGAATTCGTGCATTTCGCCTGCACCTCCGAAGATATTAATAACCTGAGTTATTCACTAATGTTGAGCGAAGCACGCACAAGCGTCATGCTGCCAAGCTTGCAACAACTGGGCACAAAACTACGCGCTATGGCACATGACTATGCAGGCCTGTCGATTCTGTCGCGAACCCATGGACAGACAGCGTCGCCCAGCACTGTTGGCAAAGAAATCGCCAATGTATTGGCGCGACTTGAACGTCAGCTCAAGCAATTAAATCAAGTCGAACTGCTTGGAAAAATCAATGGTGCGGTCGGCAATTACAATGCCCACATCGTGGCTTACCCGAATGTTGATTGGCCCGGCTTTGCCAAAAAATTTGTCGAATCGCTGGGTCTGGTTTTCAACCCCTACACCACCCAGATTGAACCGCATGATTGCATTGCCGAAATGTCCGATGTGCAACGCCGTATCAACACGATTGGCATCGATTTATGTCGTGACGTGTGGGGCTATATTTCGCTCGGTTATTTCAAGCAAGCCGTGAAGGCAGGTGAAGTCGGTTCATCGACCATGCCGCATAAAGTAAACCCGATTGACTTTGAAAATGCCGAAGGTAACTTTGGTTTGGCGAACGGCCTGCTTGCGCATTTTTCGGAAAAACTTCCGATTAGCCGTTGGCAACGTGATTTAACCGATTCCACCGTATTGCGTGCATTAGGCACCGCCTTCGGCCACAGCCTGATTGCCATTGATTCATTGCAACGCGGCTTGAATAAATTATCGACAAACCCTGAAAAACTCGCCGCCGATCTCGATGCGGCCTGGGAAGTATTGGCCGAACCGGTCCAAACGGTAATGCGCCGTTACGGCATACCCAATCCGTATGAGCAATTAAAAGCCTTGACCCGTGGCCACGGCATTGATGAAACCGCCATGCGTGCATTCATTCATTCGCTGGATTTGCCAAGCGATGCCAAAGCTAGATTAATTGCGATGACGCCCGCCAGTTATGTTGGCCTTGCTGAAAAGCTTGCTAAAGAAATTTGACCTCGTAGGAGGGCCTTCTAGGCCCGACCACAGTCCCGCCAAAATTAACCAGGCCGGGCCTAGAAGGCCCTCCTACCATTAGAAATTAGCCCCAAGCCACCAACCTCAAGTCCCTAAAAAATGATCGAAGTTAAGTCCAGTAAAAAACATTTTCTCGGCATGCCAGTGGCAGAATTTCTAAGCGATTATTGGCAGAAAAAACCGTTGCTTATCCGTCAGGCATTTCCTGATTATCAGGCGCCGCTCAGTCCGGAAGATTTAGCCGGTATTGCCTGCGAAGAAGGCGTGCTTGCTCGCTTGATTAAACATGAGCGTAAAAAAGATCATTACTCCATTGAAACCGGCCCATTTGAAGAATCCATATTCCCAAAACTGGGGAAAAAAGATTGGACTTTGCTGGTGCAGGACATGGATAAATGGGACGGCGATGTTCGCCAATTAATAGCCTCCTTCGATTTTTTGCCACGCTGGCGGGTTGATGACGTCATGATAAGTTTTGCCGCGCCCGGTGGTTCGGTCGGCCCGCATGTGGATCAATACGATGTGTTCTTATTGCAGGCACAGGGCCAGCGTCGCTGGGAAATTGATACCGATGCCAATGCCGACAAGACTTTCCGTAAAAATGCTGAATTAAAATTATTGGAAAATTTCACCGCGTCGATTGCCTGGACTTTGCAAGCCGGTGACATGCTGTATTTACCGCCGGGCGTGCCGCATCATGGTGAAGCCGTTGATGCCTGCATGACTTTCTCGCTCGGCATGCGAGCGCCCTCGCACGCCGAACTCTTGAACGACTGGGCCGACGGATTGTTTGAACGTGTTAGCGAAGATATTCGATACAGCGACACCGACCTAGTTGCAGCCAAAGACAGCGGCGAAATTGATGCCGCCACCTGCGAGCGCGTATTGGATATTTTCAAACAACACGTGCCTGACTCGAAAGCGGCGGCTGCATTATTCTTCGGGCGATTTGTCACCACGTATCGTAATTCAATGGAAATTTCGGCGCCGCCGAAAACACCCAAACCCAAAAAAGTGCTAGAACAATTAAGCAAAGGTGCCATGCTTGAACCGCATCCGTTTGCGCGCTGGGCCTGGTGCAAAGAAGGCCGCGAGGCGGTTTTATTTGTGCAGGGAAATAGTTTTTCGACAACGCAGAGCCTGGCATCGCAACTAGCCCGAGCCGAAAGCATCGATGCGGCTAAGTTTGCTGATATAGCACTATCGGAACGCGGACTTATTTTTGAATTGATTGAGCGTGGCTACCTAGTGCTGCAGAAGTAAAAGTTAACGTGGGAGTGGCCGTAAGGCCCGACTGTTGCAGTGACATCCAGGGCTTCGGGCCTGACGGCTACTCCCACGAAACTTTAGTAAACGGCTATTGCACTAAGCAGCAATCAGGATTTTTGCCTTTTTTTCTGATAGTGCTTTGTCGTCGGGTACTTCAATATAGTTCTTATGGTGGCAGTGGTCGTAAGGCCCGACTGTTGCAGTGACATCCAAAGCTTCGGGCCTAACGGCCACTCCCACGAGAATTTTGGGTAAACTGCGATTGCACTAAACACAGTGAGCAACTTTGCCATGGCCATCTCCGACTTCCGTGTTGAACCCGCTGACTATCGGGTCGATTTCAAAGACCTGCGTGCCGTTCGCGAACCTGTTTTTGTTATCGAGCAAAATGTGCCGATCGAAGAAGAATGGGATACGCTCGATCCGCTTTGCCACCACGTTATTGCCCGCGATGTCGCGCACAAACCCATCGGCACTGGCCGCTTAACGCCAGAATACAAAATTGGCCGAATGGCGGTGCTAAAAGAATGGCGCAGGAAAAATGTGGGCGCGGCTTTGCTACAGGCCCTGCTCGATAAAGCCCGAGAACTAGATTGGCCCGAAGTTAGTTTGAATTCACAAGTGTCAGCGATTGGATTTTACGAAAAATTCGGCTTTGTCACCTTTGGCGAGCAGTTCGAAGAAGCCGGCATCCAGCATCGTAAAATGAAGCTAACGCTTGAACCCTTCGAGCTCGCAAAACGTCCACCGGGTAAAAGCATGTCGGCACGCATGCAAGATTTTGATACTTCGTCCCAATTACAGGAAGCCACTTTGCAAGTGATTGCCAGCGCCAAACGCGGTCTGTGGATTTATAGCCGCGATTTAGAACACAGTCTGTATGCACAAACCGACATTGTTGAAGCGCTAAAACAATTCGGAATAAAAAGTCGTGGCGGGCTGGCGCGCATTCTGGTGCAAGACCCCCTGGCAGCGCGCAGCCAACCGCATCCACTGCTGGGTTTATCGCAACGCTTATCGAGCGTATTTCAATTTCGTACGCCCATTGACCCCGAAGATCTGCAATATCCATCCGCCTTTATTGCCAGCGACCGTGAAGCCTATTGTTTCCGTCTGCTCGATGGCCGCTATGAAGGCGATTGGAGTCCCGCGCTACCCGCGCGTAACAAACAGCTCATTGATCATTTCTCACGCGTTTGGGAACGTAGCCGCCCCTGCACGGAATTTCGGGCACTAGGATTGTAGTACAGAGTTTAGGCCCGACGGAAATCCGGGAAGATTATATATAGCACCGCAACTTACAGGGACTAACCAATAAGCCTATGTCTTCAAACGAGAAATCTAGCGCCACACCTTCCACTACCGACCTCGCCTTTACCCCCGAATCGCCATATGGCACCAGAGCCGAGCCAACTTATTCCGGTGCTTTAAGTTTTTTGCGGCGCCGTTATACAAAAGATCTGACAAATGTTGATGTGGCTGTGGTTGGCGTTCCGTTCGATTTAGCAACCACCAATCGTCCCGGCGCTCGGCTTGGGCCTCGTGCTATTCGTGCAGCATCGGCTAACTTGGCTTGGGCGCCGCCGTATGCCTGGGCTTTCGATCCGTTCGAGAAACTCAATGTGATTGATTGGGGCGATGTTTTTTTTGATCAGGGAAGGCCACATCAAATTCCCGATGTAATAACGGAGGCCTATAAAAATTTTTTTGATCAGAACGTCGCCACGCTGACTTTGGGCGGCGATCATTTTGTTTCCTATCCGATTCTTAAAGCGCTGCGTGCCAAACATGGACCGATTTCATTAATCCATTTTGATGCACATAGCGACACATGGGCCGATGCCGATGGTCGAATCGATCACGGCACCATGTTTTATCATGCAGCGAAAGAAGGCATAGTCGATGTCAATCATTCCATTCAAATCGGTATACGTACATTCAATGCAGAAACCCATGGCTATGAAGTGTTAGATGCCCGCTGGCTTCATGAATATGGCGTTACTGCATGTATTGAAAAAATCAGGCAACGCGTTGGTAGTACAAAATGCTATGTCAGTTTTGATATTGATTTTCTCGACCCCAGCTGTGCGCCCGGCACCGGTACACCAGTAGTGGGAGGCTTTAGCACGCATGTCGGCCTAGAGTTAATTCGCGGTCTGGCTGGGCTGAACATTATTGGCATGGACGTCGTGGAAGTAGCGCCACCCTTCGATGTTAGCGATATTACTGCCTTGGCAGGCGCCAGTATTGCGCAAGAGCTGTTGTGTGCGTTTGCCAGCAAATTGGTTTAGTGGATTGAAAAAATTAATTTAGCCCACAGCTTAAGGATTCATCCACATTCAAAGGAGTCAATATTTATGAAACTCTATTATGCACCCGGTGCCTGTTCGCTGGCTTCCCATATCGCTCTGCAAGAAACCGGCCAAGCTTTCGATATTTCCAAAGTCGATTTAAAAACCAAGACCACACAGGACGGCGAAGACTTCAGCAAAATTAATCCCTACGGCTATATACCTTCGCTACGACTTGATAATGATGTTGTACTGAATGAAGGCGTCGCAATTTTGCAATATATCGCCGACAAATCACCCGATTCCAAGCTCGCGCCTGCTAACGGTAGTTTCGAGCGTTACAAACTGCAATCGATGCTGACTTTAATTAATTCCGAATTACATAAAATGATTGGCGGGCTGTTTAATCCAACGCTGACTGATGATGCGCGCCAAGCGACCACTGCACGCATTGAAGCGCGTTTAAATACTTTTAGCGATCAATTGGGCGATGACAAATATGCCGTCAACAATCAATACAGTGTTGCCGATGCTTATTTATTCACGGTAATGAACTGGCTGAAGATGTTCAAAATTGATATTAATCGCTGGCCGAAACTCGCTGCGCATTCAGCCATGATGTTTCAACGGCCCGCTGTGCAGGCCGCAATGAAAGCGGAAGGTTTGATTTAATTTTATTTAAAAATATCGTGGGAGCGGCGTAAGCCGCGAATGCCTGGAAGGATTCGCGGCTTACGC
>JAYSQD010000002.1:0-3390 GCA_043721835.1 Arenimonas sp.
TTGCTGGAACAGGAGGTCAAGCGCTTCGTGGTGCTGGAACACGATCACCGCATCGTTGGCTGTGCCGCGCTGTACCCGTTTCCGAACGAATCCTCCGCCGAGCTGGCCGGCCTTGCGGTAGAAGCGCAAAATCGTGATCGTGGCTACGGCGAAGCGATCCTCAATCACATGATCTCAGTGGCCAAGTCGCAGGGTATAAAAAAGTTGTTCGTGCTCACCACGAGGACAGCGCACTGGTTCATTGAACGCGGTTTTATCGAGTGTGATGTCGCGGCGCTGCCTGCGCAGAAGAAGTCGCTGTATAACTGGCAGCGGAAATCGAAAGTGTTCGTCAGAAAGATTTAAAGAATTCACATTTCATCCCAACTGCTGTGTTGCGGGAAAAATGTCTTGCTTACATATAAATCATATGCGGCGCTGCAAAATTTTCCCCACGCCTTGCATTTGGGCGAACTCTGAATTTTTCTAATTCACGTTGGGCATCTTGGGATGTAGCATGAGAAAAACAGGCATTTATAAAATCACCAATTTATCTAACGGAAAATTTTATATCGGGCAATCTCGCGATATTTTTACGCGCTGGAAAGCTCATACAATATCGCTTAATGAGCATTCAAATGAATCCGTAATACGGATGGCTTTTGCAAAATACGATTTGAGAACCCAAGTAAGTCAATCTGGAGTGCATGGCAACTTTAATTTTGAAATTCTTAAAACTTGCCTAGAAACAGATTTGCTGGAGATGGAGAGGCACTATATTCAAGAATTAAAGCCAGGCTACAACGTCCAGCTCATGGGCGTTAATCCTGATTTCCCAAAAAGAGACTCTCAGAAATCGCAATATTTCATTCAATATCACAGTTTTGAAAAAATGGGGTATTACCCAGGGGAATCAGACGACGATTCGATAACAACTGAAAATGCAAACTACGGGATATTCACAAAAAAACGCGTAGCAATAAACATGCTTGGGGCTAGTGTTGTTTTAATTTTTGGCGGGAAACCTACTCATTGCAAATACAACAGATATTATTTGTGGTCTGAGCTAACCATAGAGGATGTGCAGTTCGACGAAAATAACAGAACATATATTGTTCAAGGCATTGAAAATCTCTTGAACGAACCGCTAGACATTACCGACATAGAAGGCTTTGACCACTTCAGAATGCAATGTGGAAATTTTGCTTACGGTTTGCAGTCCATGAAAAACAAACCCTTCTATCAAGAGAAAATTATTCCCTTCATAAAAAACAATAAGATAAGGCATGTCATCGGCTACAACAAATGGATTGATAACTTCATAGATCGCGAAGAACGTGCTTATGAATCAAAAAGCAATTCCTAATAATATTGGAAAAATGCCCAACCCGGCATTCGAGAGGGTCTGCGCAAAAGCGCGCAGCCTTTTAATTTTTACGATATGCATAAAAAGTGGTCCACATGACGAATACGGAAACAAGCATGAGAGAAATGAGGCACATCGTTACCCTTTTCTCCAAGAGCTGTAATTTTAACGAGCAGTGGATATTGTTCAAAGCTTATCTAAATACAGCGCACACTCTTTCCGATAATGATAAGTTGGCGAAAGAGAACTTCCATCAAAACGAATTGATGAACTTTGCATTGGTGCTTCGCAACGTATTGCATCACCAACCAGCGAAATGGCACTTCGGAAAACACGATGTGCAACCAACATCGCTATCATTTAATTTTTCCCAAAATGCGGGGAGCAATTTCTCCGCAGAGCTGTCACTTGTGATCCAGAAAAATACTCTTGAGGGGCAAGAGCTTCAACAAATATTGGGTGCTAATTCAAAAAAACAACTTGCGGTTCTTCGTGCAGCGCTGGAAAAAATCAACAGTCATGTAATTATTGTCTTGAGTCTAATGCAGGAGGTTCAAGCGTATGTAGAGCAATACTGCAAAAACCAAAGCCAATACACAGAACGCTATGACAATGAACCCAATGGTTACACACTCATAAAAAACGCATAACCCGGCAACTCGCGTAAGGCGTAGGGTGTCAATAAGTCAAGCGCATTGCACCGGATGATAAACACATGCGGCGCAATGCCCGTTGGTTATTGCGCCCTACCGAGTGGCGGTGTCCGTGTCATCTACTACAACATGCTTGAGGACAGTACGATTTGGTTGTTGTTGATCTACGCAAAGAATGAGCACGAGAACATACCCGCTTATATATTGAAGGCTGTGAAGGAGGAAATAGCATGCCCATGACAGAAAAAGAACTGCAAAAACGCGACGCGAAACGCGACCTCGGTGCCGAATTGCTGAAATCCGTGCGCCAAATGAAGGCTGGACGCGCCGGGAAAATCCACAAGGTAGCTGTATCTCCTGTCGTCTCTGCCCGGATGAAATCCGGCTTGTCGCAGTCCGCCTTTGCAAAACTGCTTGGCGTTTCTGTGCGCACCCTGCAAGATTGGGAACAAGGTCGTCGCCAACCTAGCGGCGCGGCAAAAACGCTCATCGCTATCGCAGATCGTAGTCCCAAAGTTCTTTTGGAAGTCGCCCGATAAACCACTTGGCAGTTCCGTAGGGTGCGCCTGCGCACCATGGTGCGTGGAACGCACCCTACATTTTTATTTTGATTTCTTCATTCCACGGCGCGATCTTCAGCAGCAACAACATCCCCGCTATCGCCACCCCTCGCACAGTGCAGCAGGACGGGATCGCTGCGCTCCACCCATCCTACGAGCTTACTTCGATTTATCATGCACGCGCGCCGCCAGCCACACCAGTACCAACACCGGCGCACCCATCAGCGCGGTGGCGTTGAAGAACGCGACGTAACCGAAGGCGTCCACCGCCACGCCGGAGAAGCCGGCGATAAATTTCGGCAGCAGCACCATCAGCGAGCTGAACAGCGCGTATTGCGTGGCGGAATAGGCGACGTTGGTGAGTCCCGACAAATACGCCACGAATGCGCTGGTGGCAATCCCCGCCGAAAAATTGTCGGCGGAGATCACGAAGATCAGCCCGGTCAGATCATGGCCGCGCGTCGCCAGCCAGGCAAATAAAATATTGGTCGCTGCCGACAATAACGCGCCGACAAACAGGATGCGCATCACGCCGAAACGCATGGTGAACACACCGCCCAGGAACGCGCCGGCGATGGTCATAATCACGCCATAGACTTTGGTCACCGTCGCGACTTCTCCCTTGGTGTAGCCCATGTCGACGTAAAACGGATTCGACATCACGCCCATCACCACATCGGAAATGCGGTAGGTGGCGATCAGCGCCAGAATCAACACTGCCTGCCAGCGATAACGCCGCACGAAGTTGAGCAGCGGGCTGATCGCCGCGCTATAAATCCAGGCCAGCGCGCGTACCATACGCGGCGGCAGCCAGGCAACGTTTGCGAGGCGC
>JAYSQD010000003.1:0-1150 GCA_043721835.1 Arenimonas sp.
GCCGTCCTGGTTATCTTAATCGACATTAATATGGAAATCCAGGCGGCTTACGAAAATTTAGCTTTATGAATAAGAAGACTACCTTAAATACCTCACCGCTGAAGACACAAGCTTCAATTAATTTAACGAATTGCTCTGCTGTGCAATTTTGTTACAATATCCATGCGTGAAGAAATATTCCAAAATTGTGTCGGGTCGGATTTTATCGCGTTTATCATTTGTTTATCGAAACGCCAGCACTCTGAAGGTTCAATAGAGCCTTTAAGAGAAAAATTACCATCCCCCCATCTTAACAAATTAGACTTCATTGAACTCGGTATTTTTGCCAGAATTTTTTTGCCTGCAGCCGCAGTCCCGGAATCAAATTCTAAATGTGTCATTATTGATGGACTTAGAAGTTGCCGCATTATCTTCCAAGCCTTCTGTTTTTCTTCTATCTCAGTCTCGCCTGGAATTGCGCAGAAGCTATACTGACATGCTCCCCGCCCTGAAGGACGGGGGTTCGAGAGTGCCACATTACGCAGCCCTCCGGATGCTTCCTGCGTCGTCGGGCCTTTTAACAAGGTTCCCCTCAACAGGCTTCAAGGACTTGTCCAGCCCCCGCTTTAGAATGATGATCGCCGCGTTGGTGTCTGCATTGGCTTCGTGTCCGCAGCCCGTGCAGACGAACCGCGCCTGATTCCGTCGGCTGCGTGCATCTACTCTGCCGCACTCAGCGCAAGTTTGGCTGGTGTACGCGGCGGGAACTTCGATCAGTACGCCACCGCGATCTGCCAACTTGTATATAAGCATCACTCGAAACGTACCCCAACCTTGATCGAGAATCGCCCGGTTCAACCCAGCTTTCTGCGCCACTTTTTTGCCGGGCTTCTCTGCCGTGCCTTTTGCGGATGCTGACATATTCCGCACCTTCAGCGCCTCGATGACGACCGTGCCGTGGTTCTTGGCGATGGCCGTTGTTTGTTCATGGAGGAAGTTCTTGCGGGCGTTGGCAACCCGCATTTGGATTTTTGCAACGCGGCGAATTGCCTTGCTGCGATTGGATGATCCACGCTTCTTGCGGGCAAGCGACTGCTGTGCCCGGCGTAGTGCACGAAGGGCCTTCTTGCCGTGGTTGACCGCCGCAATGTTTACGCCGTTCGACAAGGCG
>JAYSQD010000004.1:0-45977 GCA_043721835.1 Arenimonas sp.
CAAGCGGCCTGCTACGAAAGTAATTCGTTCAGCGCTTTTGAATAATTCGCGGCAATACTTTCTCTTGCGGCATGCTTTCCATCACTAACCACTTGCCTGCCGGCCACGAATACGTTTTTGACTAAAGATCGGTTGCCGCCAAACACCAATCGATCATAAAGCGTGACATCGTTTACTCCCGCAAACGCTGCGGCATTTTCGTCCAGTATCAAATAATCATCCGAACAATCTTGTTGCGTCGAAATGCGTCCATCACGTACCGCTTTGTTCCACAAAAACTCGCCCACGCTGCTCTGCTCGCTTGTCACGGCAATATTGCGCTGCTGGTTTAATAAACGCTGGCCATATTCAAGCCAACGCAATTCTTCGACGGGTGATATCGAGGTATTGGAATCTGAACCAATTCCGAAGGCACCATCGGCGGCAATAAAATCGCGCAAGCGAAAAAACCCATCGCCAAGATTCGCTTCGGTGGTAGTGCAAATTGCGACAGTCGCTTTTGATTTCGCTATTAAGGTAACTTCGGCATCATCCAGATGGGTAGCATGTACCAGCGTCCAATTCTGATTCACCTCAACATTGTCCATCAACCATTGCACCGGCCTGACACCACGCAATGCAAAACATTCATTGACCTCGGGTATTTGTTCGGAAATATGGATATGAATCGGTAGCTTTCCTGAAATACCCGCCAATACTTCTCGCATGGCTTTTTCCGGAACGGCACGCAAACTGTGCAAAGCAATACCGATTTTCTGTTTTTCGTTTTCGAGCTTCTGTAATTTATTAATCAAGCCAAGAAAATTCTCGACTGAATTACCAAAGCGTTTTTGTTGATCATTCAGCTCGCGACCATCAAAACCACCGGTCATATAAAGCACGGGCAACAGCGTCAAACGAATGCCAGTGTCTTCCGCAGCCTGAATCAGGGCTTGCGCCATTACCGTAGAATTTTCGTAAGGCAAGCCATCGGGCTGATGATGCAAATAATGAAACTCACAAACCGAGGTGTAGCCCGCTTCCAACATTTCGACATAAAGTTGCGCTGCAATCGCATGTAGTTGTTCCGGCGTAATGCGCGAGGCAAAGCGATACATCAATTCGCGCCAGGTCCAGAAGCTATCGCTCGGGTTGGTTTGTCTTTCGGTCAAGCCCGCCATTGCCCGTTGAAATGCATGCGAATGCAGATTGGGCATACCGGCGATTTTTAGTATTTTACTCATGCCGACATTCTAACCTCAGGCTACAATAGTTTGATGAGCTCATTGTCTGGAATCAAAGTGCTGGAACTGGCCCGCGTATTGGCTGGGCCTTGGTGTGGCATGACGCTGGCCGATCTGGGCGCCGACGTGATTAAAGTCGAACCACCAACGGGTGATGATACGCGCGGTTGGGGGCCGCCCTTTCGCGATGGCTTGTCGGCTTATTTCGCCTGCTGTAATCGCAACAAACGCTCGATTGCTTTGGATTTACGTTTGCCTGAATCACGACCGGTTATCGAAGCATTGATAAAACAAAGCGATATCCTGATTGAGAATTACCGTACCGGTGGCGCCGAAAGTTTGGGCGTGGATTACGCCACTGCAAAAAAAATAAATCCGCAAATTATTTATTGCTCGATTTCCGGCTATGGCCGCACCGGACCCGACGCATACAAACCGGGCTACGATTTTGCCATTCAAGCCGAAGCCGGTTTGATGTCGATAACCGGGCCAGTCGATGATATGCCGTATCGCACCGGTACGGCGATTACCGATATTGCTTCAGGTCAAAATGCCACGATGGTAATTCTTGCGGCATTGATTCATCGCATGAAAACCGGCGAAGGTCAGGCAGTGGAAATTTCCTTGTTCGAAACCCAATTACAATTACTCGCCAATTCCGCCAGTGGTGTTTTGTTCAGTGGGAAGGAAGCGAAACGTCTTGGTAATCAACACCCCAATATCGTGCCTTATCAGGTTTTCTCGGCAAGCGATGGTCATTTCGTACTTGCCGTTGCCAGTGAAAGCTTGTGGCGTGATTGTTGCGCTGCGCTGAAAAAAACCGAGCTGCTTGAAGACTCCCGTTATATCGACAATGCTGCCCGTGTAGTCAATCGGGAAACATTGATTGCCGAACTGCAAAAGCTTTTTGGGTCGCAAACTTTATTGCACTGGCAAACCCTATTCGAAAAAGCCGGCATTCCCATTGCCCCGATCAATTCAGTCAAGCAGGCAATCGAACATCCGGTAACGCTGGCGCGCGGCATGCAAATCGAAGTTGGCAACGTGAGCATGATTGGCAGTCCGTTGAAACTTGGGCAAACACCGGTGAATTATCGTTTGCCGCCACCGCTGCTGGATGCCCATCGCGATATCATCTTGAACGAACTACGCCAGCAAGGATTGATTGCATGAGCTCCAGCAACGGAATGATCATTAATGCCAGACTTGCGACCATGCGCAGCGATCTCGGCGCGTATGGCGCAATTGAGCAGGCAGCCATTGCATGGAAAGCCGGTATCATCGTCTATGCCGGCCCGATGAAAGAGTTGCCGGTACTCACCGATATTTCTGCACATCATGTTGAAGATGCACATGGGCGTTGGATAAGCCCCGCACTGATTGATTGCCATACGCACCTCGTGTTTGCGGGTGATCGCGCGGTGGAATTCGAGCGTCGTCTTGAGGGCGTGAGCTACGAACAAATTGCCCGTGAAGGTGGCGGTATTATTTCCACCGTCAAACAAACGCGTGCTGCAAGTGAAGATGAACTTTTTGCGCAATCGCTAGCGCGCTTGCAAACATTGATTCACGAAGGCGTTTGCACACTCGAAATAAAATCGGGTTACGGCCTGACGTTTGAATCCGAACGAAAAATGCTGCTGGTTGCGCGTCGTTTGGCAGCGCACACCGGCATTACGATTAAGACTACTTTTCTTGGCGCGCACGCACTGCCGCCGGAATTTTCCGATCGCAGCAATGACTACATCACGACTGTCTGCGATTGGATGCAGCGTTTGCATAGTGAAAAATTAATCGATGCCGTTGATGCCTTCTGCGAAAAGATTGCCTTCAGTGTTGAACAAACTCGACGCGTTTTTGAGTGCGCAAAAAATCTTGGCTTGCCAGTCAAGCTGCATGCCGATCAACTCAGTGATATGAAAGCAGCCGTACTTTGCGCCGAGTTTTCAGGGCTATCAGCCGACCATATTGAATACACCGATGAAGCCGCCGTTATCGCTATGAGACAAGCCGATACCGTCGCCGTGTTATTGCCGGGGTCATTTCACTGCCTGCGTGAAACCAAACGTCCACCGATAGATTTACTTCGCAAACATGGCGTGGCGATGGCGGTATCGACTGATTTGAATCCGGGCACGTCGCCATTGCAATCATTGCATTTGGCGATCTCACTGGCCTGCACGCATTTCAAACTCACACCGGAAGAAGCAATTCAAGGCGTGACGATAAATGCGGCGAAAGCATTGGGGTTGAAAGATCGCGGCCAGTTAATCGCGGGGCAACGCGCCGATTTTGTGCAGTGGCGTTTCAAGCATCCGGCCGAGCTTTGTTATTGGTTGGGCGGGAATTTGGTGCATTCCATACATCACGGATAAAAAAACTCTGCAATGGTATTTTTTTATTGGAGGATGTCGCAGGTTTTTCGCGGCTGACACCGCTCCTACGATTGAAGGATTTCGCACCCACAAAAAAATCCCCGCAATGCGGGGATTTTTTATTGAAGAATGTCGCAGGTTTTTCGCGGCTGACACCGCTCCTACGCCGCTCCTACGCCGTTCCTACAAAATTACTTGGCAGCCGCTTTTTTCGCAGGCGCTTTTTTAGGTGCAGCAGCAGCTTTTGGCGCGGCAACCGGTTTACCAACGACCGTCTTGCTTTCGGTCGGACGGCTTACGCCGTAGCTGGAGATATTGCGTTTGCCTTTTGCGGTGCGACGATCGCCCTTACCCATGATGCTTTCCTTAGTGATTGGTTCTACAAATAGGTGCGTATGCTAGCATTTTAACGGCACGCGACCAAGTTATTAATGATGATGGCAGCGCGCGTCATGCACATGGCCGTGGGTTAAACGCAGATTAATGATGTGGGCTACGGCTATCAAGGTGCCACCCATGCTCATCACGATGGCATGTGGCACGACCGAATGATGTAAATCCGGGATAAGAACACCAGCCCAAACTGCCAGTAAACCGGGCACTAAAAAGGCCAATGCGCGATAAACCCGGTGTTTGCGATAGCCCTGCCAGAGGCTGGTGATGGCCAAAACAGTGGCAAACATCACAAAGACCCATTCGAGTGTGGTGGAAGCTAAAGCCCCTAAACCCAATGCCGGTAACGCGGCAAAGACCAGTGGCAACAAAGCACAATGGGCCGCGCAGAGCATAGCGCCGACGCTGCCAACGGAGTCGGCAACGCGTGAGAATGTCCATGGTTTTGGAGGAATTGCAGCCATTGGAGTTTAGGCACCTATTTACTTAGTGTAATAATATAACACAATAGCATTTACGCCTTCGATTCCTTATGTGCCGGATGTGAACGCCGCACCGCAGGCACGAACTGCGCTAATAAGGCACAGGCTGCCAGTGTCCAGACAATCAAGGCGCCGCTAGGCAAATCCAGCACTGCCGACAACGCAAGTCCGGAAGCATAGCCCAGCGCTCCTATTGCATAAGCGGCCGATAAACGCGCTTTGCCCTGCATGCCTGCCGTTGCCAGGGCCGGCACAATAAGGCTCGCAAAGACCAGATAAACACCGACTAATTGCACGGACACCGTAATGGCAAGTGCGAATAATGCATAGAAAAATAAACCGGTCAAACGCTCGCGCCGCAGCCACATGAATACCAATAATATCGCCGACAATATGGCGGCAGGAATCAATTGTGCGTAACTAACCCAAAGAATCTGCCCGACTAATAAATCTTTTAGATGTTCGCCGCCCTGCGGATTATTGGCGAGCAATAACAATCCGCCAGTCGCTGCCAAGACAAATAAAGTACCAATTAATGGCTCTTGATATTCCGGCCAACGCTTGTCGGTCCAAGCCAGTAAACCAGCGCCCGCCAGTGCAGCAGCGGCGGCGGCTATTTGCACACCGAAGCTTTGTTCATCAACACCACAAAACTGTGCAAGGATGACACCGAGCGCGGCAATTTGTGCAATCGCCAAATCAATAAAAATAATGCCGCGTGATAACACTTGTTTGCCCAACGGCACGTGCGTCGATAACACAATCAGGCCAGCCAAACAGGCCGGGCCCAAAATGCTGATATCCAGACCATCCCAATTTAGCTCGAGACTCATTTCGTCGCACCCAATAATTTATCGATGGTGGAATCAAACAAACCAAATAAATCTTTCGATTGAGCGTCGCCACCGACCGTTAGTGGAAGCACTACCGCAGGCACACTGGTTCGTTCTGACAGCCACTGGCTGGATTTTGGGTCTTGATAAGCTGCACGCACGATAGCCAGGGTGTTACTACTTTTTGCAGTGCCGATTAAACTGGCCAAATGCGCGCTGGTGGGTGGCACGCCGGGCTTAGGTTCAAGTGCACCGATTTCTTCAAGACCTAGCCAACGCTCCAAATAAACCCAGCTCGCATGCTGTACGATAATTTTGCGACCTTTCAACGGGGCGGCTTTTGCTTCCCAGCGTTTAATAGCAGCTGACCAACGCGTACTGAAATCGGCCAATCGCTGTTGGTAAACAGCGGCATTAGCGGCATCCAATTGTGATAAACGAGTACTTAGTGCTTTTGCGATGATCAATACCCGATTAGGGTCCATCTGAAAATGCGGATTGCCTTGCGGATGCACATCCCCAGCCGCACGATCAAGAAGTCGAGGCTTGTCGAGCGTAGTAATCTGACTCGCCACCATGAACAAGCCAGGACCAGCGACCACTTTCGGATTGGCTGCCTGACGAAGTAGCTGCGGTAACCAACCTGCTTCAAGATCAGCCCCCGTGCATACCACCAAATCGGCGCGCCGCACTTTCGCAATCAAGCTTGGTTTCGCTTCAATCTGGTGAACGTCTTGTAATGCTGAGGTAGCGACATCCACAGATACCTTGTCACCGGCCAACTCTTGTAACAACGAACCCCACTCGGGCTCACAGCTAAAAACCTTTAGATTGGCATGAGCTGGAGCCGCCACTATGGCAGTCAACACTAATACGAGAGAAAAAAACTTTTTCATGATGAGTCCTTAAAATTTATGTGCGCCGTGAGCACCCAGCGAGGTTTGGAATTGCAGAGTCAAAGCATTATCTGTATCGGTCGGATTTGACTCGTCACGACTATATTGCAGACGTACCAAACTGAATTCGCTGTTGATCCAGGTCAGCATTAAACTATTGCGGCTAGGGTCGAAATTACTGGCATAGGGGCCATTTTCATCGGCAAATAATTTATCGTAACGATAACCGGTTTCCCACTTCCGATTGATGCGGTACACCGCTTCGATGTATGCACCATGTCGAACGCCATCCCATGCTTGATCAAATAATGGATTGATCGGGTCACTATATTGACCGTCACGATCATCCAAGAAATATTCACCACGAAGCGTGATCCCTCCATCTTTGAAATTACCTTGTGGCGCCCACTTCCAGGTTAGATCAGCCACGTAAAGTGTATTGTCGCCACTAAAGCCATCTTCGCTATTCATCGTGCTGGATTTCAACATCGAAACGCCCGCCAGCCAAGAATTTTCATCACCTACATCACCACCTGCATGGGCAAATAAAGTATGCACGCCGGTACCGCTATTGCCGCCACCACCAGAAGGATAATGATTGCCGGCAAAAACTTCGGCGCCGAATTCAAGAAATAAATTCGTTGGTGCCAGCCAGCGTAATTGCACACCATCATCGCCATACTGGTTACCCAAAAAAGCTTGATACGCCAGCGGGCGGTCGAAGAATTTATCGCTATGGGCATGATGACTATTTAGATAGCCAAGATTCGAAAAGAAACGGCCTGCACGTAAAGTAAAACCATTCTGAAGCGCGGTAGTTTCTATGAAAGCTTCTTCAATACCGAGACTATCTTCACCAGCATCGCTACCGACCGCTAAAGTCAGCTGGCCATAAAACTTTTCATCAATATTGGTCGCGAAAGAAATTTCACTTTCACCCAAAGAAATGCCCTGCGCGCCTGGCCTACCCTCACCGACCAAGGCAAAACCACTGCGGAAATAATTATCCGGATTTACCGAATGATGCGTATAGCTACTGTTAAGAATAATGCTGATCGCCGGATTAAAAGCATTGGCATTCGCCTCTGTCGGCGCGGGTGCTTCCTCGGCGGCGGCAACTTGTGTTGGCTGGACGGCTTTCAATTCCTCGATTTCTGCCTTGGTAGCCTGCAATGCTGCCATTGCATCGGACGCCTGTTGCCGCATGGCCTCAGCATTGGCTTCCAGGCTTTTAATACGGGCTTCCAACGCTTTTATTTGATCTTGTGAAGCGGCGCCAGCAAAGGCAGGCGATGCCATTGCGGACAGAATACAGAGTGCGAGTAAGGACTTTCTCATTGCGTGAATTCCAGGGGCAGAATAGGACGATAAGCAATGTTATATTATTACAATACAAATACATAGGCCGAAAGTCATGGGTGCCACCCGATAGATGTTTAATTAATCGCTGCCAAGGATTGCATTAACTCAGCCTGCAAAAAAACCTTCAAGGAAGACACTGCAAGTTATCGGCATCAACACTGATTCGCCTGGCAATATCTGTCACCTGAGCCCAACGCTCGGCCAGCATGGGCAAACCTTGCAGTGCTTCGATAAAAGCCAATAAATAAGTAAGCTGCACAAAAATTCGACCCGGTGGATGCTGCGCTTAGGTACTTAAATAAACTGCAAATACAGTTAACACGCTCGCCAGCATCCAAAGATAGGCAAAAGTCAGCGCCTCAGCATCTGATACTTTAATTCTTCAACGCGATATCTTTTTGAAGTACCGTTGCGTGAGTCCAACGTTTTCCTGCATCAATAAACGTGGCTCACCTTGCGCCAAATGGTTGATGATGCCGGTTTTGTATTGGCAATGATTACTACCGGTTACGTTGCGGCAGCAGAAATTTCACCTTGGCAAATTCCAACTACGCCGCTAACGAGTTTTATCGCCTTGCTTCTGGTGGATTTTATGTACTACTGGGACCATCGCTTTTCACACCGAATTCGTGGGCTCTGGGCGCTGTATCACTCGGTGCATCACAGTTTGACCAGACCACCAGTTTTCGTATTTCACTGGTCGATAGTTTTTTTTTCGCCGTGGTTTTATTTGCCGGTAATTCTCATTGGCTTCAACCCACTACTGGTTGCCAGTTGCCTGGGATTTATATTGGCGTATCAAACCTGGATTCACACCGAAACCATCGGCCAATTAAAATGGCTCGATAGCTGGCTCAATACACCGGCTAATCATCGAGTACATCATGGTTCGCAACTGAAATACCATGACAAAAATTACGGTGCCGTACTAATGATCTGGGATCGCTTATTTGGCAGCTATCAACGCGAACAAGAGGCGCCGATCTACGGCATCACCCACCCTATCGATAGCGTAAACCGTGCATTTTTGTGAGATGGGTAGATTGTGGCGAGATATTCGCCGCATACAAGGATGGCGAAATCGTTTGGCAATGATAGTGATGCCGCCGGGTTGGCAACCTCGAAATAATTCATAGCGTTGAAACAAGGAAGTCGGAAATACACACCCTTTTCAAAAACATTAGGCTGCATGCTGACGTATGAAAATTTTCAAACTCACAGCTGGTAATCAGTGAAACCACAAAACAAAAAAAGGCCCGGAAGTCCGGGCCTTTATTTTTATACTTTGTAAATCTGACTTACGGCGTCACGGTCAAAGACAATGGAACCGCCAGAGTTGGGGTTAATGGGTCATTGCTTTGCACGCAGACCTTGCCGCTATAGCTACCAGCTGCAACACCTGTCGTATTAATGGCAGTCAAAGCCGAGCGGCTGGTACCGCGCGCCAAAGTACCGGTGGTGGCATACGTACCGCTAATCCATGGAGCGCCACAAGGTACATTGCCAATCACACGCATTGAAAGACCGGGGGATGCCGCGTTGGCAGCCCAGGCACCAACACCGCCGGTGGTGACTGTGATCGATGCAAAGCCTGCATTACCACTCGCTGTGTTCGACCCGTATTGCGCCCAACGGTTAGCGAAGGTGCCGCGCGTGTTCACGACCAACCAGTAACGGCCTGGCGGCAAGGTGACATTTTGCCCAGCTGCTACCAAATTTAAGCTGATAGAACTGGTCGTGCCGTTGACGGTAGTGACACCCGTTGCGGTCGGTGCTGCGGTATAGGTCCATAACGCCGCAGCGGCTGCACTTTGCGGATTACCGGCAGGGAAACCTGCTGCATCCGGATAGATGCTCCAGGTCAGACCGGTCGCTGCGGCCGGGAATGCAGCTCCACTAACGACGAAGCCCTGCGTCAATATTGAAGTTACCTGCAAGGATTCACTCACCACGAAATCATCGGCCGAGAACTGCGCCGCGCTACCAGCTGTCGCTGTATCGCTATAGACAATACTGCGGAAGCCACTGGTAACACCGGTATTGTCGGCATTAGTGACAATCCCTGAAGCAGTACCCGTGTTAACAAAGGTGTAGTTCAAAGCCGAACCACCGATATTGGCGATAGTGAAAGACACCGAACCGGCCGAGTTTTTCGGCACAACCGATGACAAACTGGCAGGCATCGAAATGGCAGGTGGCTGTACTGCAATGGCCACAGGCATGCGTAATACAGGTCCGCTACCGGTTGCTGGTGTCAGCACCACATTACCGAAACTGAAATTACCGTTAGGCAGTAAAGAAAATGCGTACACGGTCATTTTCAGCGTCAACGAACCATTGGCCGGTACGGTGATGATTGGCGTAACCGAACCGCTTACCCCTTGTAACTGCACGCGCCAGCTGGTGCCGGTAGTGCCGGTGTTACGGAAGGTGCGATAGAACACGCAGGTGGCAAAACAACTCCGATCAATCAAGTTCGCTTGGTTCAGCGTTCTTGGGTCACCGCCGGTAGCAGGATTAGCAGCGAGGTAATTGGCACGAGTTTCGTTCATGACAAGACCCGCATTAATCGCACGATCAACCCTGATTCGACCACTACCTCGTGCAAACGGGTTGGCTAGGGTAATCGAGTCTTCAAGATAAACCTGCTGATCGGCTGTTAATGACAAGGCTGACTTGATTTCTGGAACTGTCCAAGTCGGACGCGCCTGATGTATCAACGCGGAAGCACCGGCTTGGTGAGGCGATGCCATCGAGGTGCCGTTGTAAAGATCGACCAAATTTTCAGAGCCCGGCGCTAAAGTGGTACCGGAGATGGCCGCAAGCACGCTCACACCAGGAGCGGTTACGTCAGGTTTCAATAAGTTGTAAACGCCAGCCGGACCGCGCGAACTGAACGAGCCCAGCACGTCGGGAATGTTCGGTACTGGCAAGGCTGGGAAAGTGATCTGTGCGGTGGTGGTCGTTGGATTGGCTTGACCAAAATTACGCAGTGAATCGCCTTCAGCCTGGGTAACACTAAACACCGGAATGGTAGTTCCAGGTACCGACGGCAAAATAACGCCTGCCTGATTGTTGGCGATGATCACCGCAACAGCCCCTGCAGCGGTGGCGTTATTAGTCTTGATTGTGAAGCTACAAGTACCGCGACGAATCACAGCAATCGCGCCCGCAAAAGTACCGGCAGGGAAAGCTGCGCAACCATCTGAGGTGGTGTTAATGCCAGAGCTAATCAGCAGCGGGGTGGTGCCAGGAATCGTGGCGCCGAAGCTGACGCCGCCAGAACCCTGACCGAGCAACAAAGGTGCCAACACGCTTGGAACCGGTGCTGGGCCTGTGACTTGCAATGCAATCGAGAAACCGCCACGACCATGTTGCGCAGCTGCGGTCGAACTTACCCATGGCTCGTTATGGCCCAGGGTGTTTGCAGCAGGTCCGCTATTACCGGCCGATGCCGCGATATAAATGCCGGAATCAACCGCATTCAAAAATGCCAGAGAAACTGCGTCACTCCATGGATCGGCACCGCCACCAATGGAGAAATTGATCGAATCAACAATGCCGTCAGCCACCGCTTGGTTAACCGCCGCCACCGAAGAGGTGTTGGGGCACAGGCCTTGGCCTGTCGACGTGTTGGTATAGCAAACGTCATACGCAATGATATTGGCATGTTGCGCCACACCGGAGATGCGACGCGTGTTGCCACTATAAACCGCATCGCGGACGTTACCGGCCGTGGTCGAGGCAGTATGGCTACCATGACCATTGGTATCACCGAAACCCGGCTCTTCACGGATATTGGCCTGGCCGCATAGATTGGCAGGCGCGCCGCAAACAAAATCGTAGCCGCCGATCAACTTGTCATTACAACGTCCGGCATCAACTCCACCTGCTGCGCAGGTGCCAAGATAATTACCAGCGCCCAGCGGATTGATATGGGCATAAGCATCAATGGGACCAACACCAGCAAACGACGGGCTACCAAAGTTGATACCCGAGTCGATAATGCCAACCACCATGTTTTCGCCACGGTAAGGACCTGGTGCACCTGGGTTGGAACCGTCCCATACCGCTGCGGCACCAATCAGTTGCGGGCCGGTATCGGTATCTTGTTCGTATTCGCGATACCCTTCGACCAAGAACACGTCTGACATTTTTGCAATGACTTCGGCTTCTTTGGTGGAAACATCGATAATCACACCGTTGACCGCATGCTGCATTCTACGATGCACGCCAAAACTGCGCCCAATAGTGCGAGCCATTTGCCGCTCCAACTTGCGTTGTTGCGATTGCAAATAACCCACATAATTTCTTGCCTCGCTACTCTTTACATCAAGGCGTACCTTGCCATTCATTGCCATGCGTTTGGATGGCATAGGCAGTTGGCTGTTACCACCCTTGTAAGCAGCTAGGGAGGCTTCTTTGAAAATTACAATGAAGGTTCCTCGGTTATCGCCCGCTCCCGCTTTTGCCGATTTGGTCGGAGCATTGGTTCCGTTACCCTCATTAAAAATCTCGGAATAATCAAAGTGTGCTCTATTAAAATTACTACTCGCAATGCTATTTGCTTGAACAACATTTGCCTTCGGTATTTGCATTTCGCCAGAATTGATTGGGCTCTTACTGCCGCTATTCAAAAACTGATATGACGCCGCGCCGGCAACTGCAACCAAGGCAAAAAGCCCGAGCATTCCGCCCCATTTTTTTAGGTGCAACATGATGGTGACCACCCTATATAAACATAAAAAACATGACCTGCAAGAAATCATCAAAGATGTCTCTCGCCCCCTAAATACTGCAACAATCAACGCTAAAAACTACGCTCAAATTAAGCACATTAAGTACATTAAGCTGCCAATGTTTGAACTTCTCAAGCTTGCTGTAAAACAGTGTTCCCGCACGCAGTTTACTGGTTTTTTAGCACGTCACAAGCAAGTTATTTGGTTGGCTATAATTACTAGGAATATCGGGTACTACCGCTACAAAACCAATCAATTAACAAGCTGTAACAAGCACGCAAATTTGCTGCACTGCAATAGCAAATTAACTGCTTGAATGTCTTTCACAAAGCTAAGCGAGCTCAATACGGTTACGCGCGGTATTGATATGGATGTCTGCGACTGACTACTGGCTGCACTTCGCACACACACCATGCACTTCAAGGATTTGCGCGCGGGTGATGAAGCCAATCGATTTGGCTTGTTTTTCGAGTAACTCGGATACACCGTCGTCTTCCATCTCAACCGTGTTCTGGCATTTATCACAAATCAAAAATGGCACCGAGTGCTCTACTTGCGGATGGTGGCAGCTGACAAAGGCATTGATTGAAGCAAGCCGATGAATAAAGCCCTGCTCCAGTAAAAAATCCAGTGCGCGATAGACCGTTGGTGGTGCAGTATTGCCCTTTTCGGTTTTCATTTTATCGAGCAGATCATAAGCCTTGATCGGCTTGGTTTCGGCGGCGATTAAAGCCAGAGCCTGGGCACGCAATGGCGTCAAACGAAGACCCCGTTTTTCACAGGCTTCTTCGACCGCTTTTACGAAACCATTGGCATCATGGACATGATGCACAGGGTCGGTGCAGGCATGTTCATCTGAATGTGCGCGTTTGCTCATGGGTTTACGTTACGCTTGTTTTGACAGCATGTCTAAAGCCACATCAATACGTTTCAGCGCTTCATCACGACCTGCCAGATACACGGTGTGATCAATCGATGGCGATTGCTGCGTGCCGGTAATAGCAACACGCAAAGCCGGGCCGATTTTGCCCAGACCTACACCCAATTTTTCACCAGTACTTTGCATGGCAGCATGAATGGCGGACGGGCTCCACTCGGATAAATTCGCCAGTTCTTCGCGAACGGTTTGCATCGGCAACAACGCTGCGGGTACAAATTGTTTTGCGACTGCCGCTTCATCGTAATGAGTGAGCGGCTGAAACCAAACGGCAGCTCGCTCTGCCATTTCTTTCAAGGTATTCACGCGATCACGCAAAGCAATAACAACATCTGCCAGTGCCGGGCCTTTCGATAAATCATAAGCCGCTTGATCGATATGCCATTGCAAATGTTTTGCAACATCTTCCGGGGCATCGGTTTTCAAATAATGTGAATTAATCCAATTGAGTTTGGTCGGGTCAAGACGCGATGCCTTGGAATTCACATCTTCAATTTTAAACAGCTCAATCATTTCGGCAATACTGAAAATTTCCTGATCACCATGCGACCAGCCAAGCCGCACCAAGTAATTGAGCAAGGCATGCGGCAGATAACCATCGTCGCGATACTGCATGACATTCGCCGCACCATGACGTTTGGAAAGTTTGGCGCCTTCCGGGTCAAGAATCATCGGCATATGTGAAAAATATGGCACCGTAACGCCGAGCGCCTTGTAGATATTGATCTGGCGTGGCGTGTTGTTGACATGGTCATCGCCGCGAATTACATCGCTGATTTTCATATCGAGGTCATCGACCACCACGGCAAAATTATAGGTCGGGTAACCGTCGGAGCGGAAAATCACCAGGTCGTCTAATTCATCATTACTGAATTCAATGCGGCCCTTTATTTTGTCTTCCCATACCACGCTGCCGCCAACAGGATTCTTGAAACGAATTACACGATTGGCATCGTCACGAAACGCCGTATCTAAATCACGATAATGACCGTTGTAGCGTGGCTTTTCATTTTTAGCCATGGCTTCATTGCGCATGGTTTCAAGCTCGTCTTTGGTTTCATAGGCGTAATAGGCATGCCCGGACACCAGCAGTTGTTCGGCCACTTCTTTATAGCGCGCAAGTCGGTCGGTTTGGTAAATCGGACCTTCTTCATAATTCAGTCCGAGCCAATCCATCGCGTCAAGAATGGCCTGCACTGCTTCATTGGTCGAGCGTTCGCGATCGGTGTCTTCTACCCGCAATATGAACGCGCCACCCTGATGCCGGGCTTCCAACCAGCAGTACAGCGCCGTACGAGCACCGCCGATGTGCAAAAAACCGGTGGGGCTGGGAGCGAAGCGGGTGCGACAAGTCATATGCCATCTCGTTTAAGAAGTTGACTATTTTAACATTGTCACGCCGTGCTTATTTCACGGTGATAGTGATTATTTTTGAATATACTGCCGGCTGATGTGGAATATGATTCGAATCGGCCAACAGTAATTGTAAAGTGTGCTTGCCGGGGCTGAGTTTCAGCACGGTTTCGGTTTGGCCTTTACCAAAATGTTTGTGCTTATCGTCAAGCGGCACCGGTAAATTCAGATCGGGCAAGGGCGCGTCAATAATCAAATGATGATGCCCAGTGTTTTCAACCACGGTTCCGGCAGGCGAAATGCCCATTCCGCGCAATCCAAAGCGAACGGTGAACTCGCTGGCCACCACAGCGCCCGCTTTCGGGCTGATGATATAAACCTCGGTGTTTGGGGCTGAGGCGGTAGTTGGCAGTTGTGCAAGCGCCAACATGGAAGTGAATACACAAGCAACGAATAGTAAAATTTTCATCTAGACACCTCGATGGTTGTTCAGCATTTTGCACGCTTCCTTGTGCATGCCTTATCATAAACGCAATTGTCTGGAGTTGATGATGTTTTTTCGATGGTCTATTTGCATTTTAGCCTTATGGTTCAGCTGTTTCTCCCAAACCACTGCGGCACAGGATTTGCCGATGCCGGTAGAAGGCCGCAGCGCTAACCCAAGGCTTGTGATTAACACCAATTATGGCCGCATCGTGTTGGAATTATTCGTCGATAAAGCGCCGGCAACCGTTAATAATTTTCTTGCGTATGTTCAGTCGGGTCATTACAACAACACCATTATTCATCGGGTTTCAAAAGACTTTATTATTCAAGGCGGTGCTTACGCCGCCAATATGAATAAAAAACCGCAGCGCAACCCGATAGCCATTGAATTAGCATCAAACTTGAAAAACCGTCGCGGCACCATTGCAGCGGCCCGAAAATTATCAGATCCAAATTCCGCAACTTCCGAATTTTTTATTAATCTGGTGGATAATCCGCAACTGGATTTTCAATCCAACACCAGCCCGCTAAATCAGGGCTTTGCAGTATTCGGTCAAATTATTGATGGTATTGAGGTGATCGATAAAATTCGTAAAGTCGCTACCACCGACAAGCCCGGCTTTCCCGGATTGCCGACAACGCCCGTGGTGATCCGTTCGATAACACGGGTAAGCCAAAAAAAATGAGCACGCTTTTTATTTCCGATTTACATCTGGATGATAGTCGGCCAGAAATGACTGCCTTGTTTCTGGACTTCCTGAAACACGATGCACTGCAAGCCGAAGCACTCTATATTCTTGGCGATTTTTTTGAAGCCTGGGTCGGCGATGACGATGATTCGGAACTGGGAAAAATCGTCACCCAAGCCTTGCGTGAATTAAGTGACAAAGGCGTACCAGTATTTTTCATGCGCGGTAATCGCGATTTTTTGATTGGCCCCGACTTTGCAAAACGCGCCGGTTTGCAGATACTTCCCGACCCTTGTGTATTAGAACTTTATGGCAAACCTACTTTGCTTATGCACGGTGATTTATTGTGTTCTGATGACACTGCATATCAAGCATTTCGCTCGCTAGTTCGCAGTGACGCTTGGCAATCACAATTTTTATCGCAATCCTTGGCCGCACGTCAGGCCTTTGCCGCGCAAGCACGTGCCGCCAGTAAGCAGCATCAAAGTGGCTTGATGAATCAGCAGCAAGAAAATATTATGGACGTCGCGCAAACCACCGTGCAGGCATTGATGAAGCATTATGGCGTCAGCCGTTTAATTCATGGCCATACCCATCGCCCTGCTATTCATCAATTTCACAATGAAGAAATAACTTCACAACGCATTGTGCTGGGCGATTGGTACAGTCAGGGTTCAGTGCTGCGAGTCGATGCTGACGGTGATTTCCTAAGCACCATTTAAGCACCGCGACATGCTCTGGGGAGAGAAATGCGTAGTATTTTGATTGCCCTTTTACTGCTGTGTAACTTAGCGCGTGCTGACGACGAACTGCCGCCGCTTTCATCTTTGGACAAAGCCCGTACGCAATTGCACGAAGCCCTTGAAGACAGCAACCCCGACACACGTAAACAGGCTGTGCAAGCCCTGGGTTTAATTGGTCCGCGCCAACCCTATTTGGGCCAACTTATCGATATGGCGCAAGACAAAGATGTCGAAGTACGTATAGCGGCCATCAGCAGCATGGTCGATATCAAAAGCCCCGAGGTTATTATTCCCTTGAGAAAAGCTTTAGAGGACGATGTGCCCGAAGTGAGTTTTTCAGCAGCAAAAGCGCTATGGATACTCAATGATCCTGCAGGCCGCGAGGCATTATTATTGGTGCTTGAAGGCGAATCGAAAATGTCTTCGAATTACCTTAGCCGTAAATCCCGCGAGTCATTGCGGATGTTCCGTACACCCAAAAAATTAATGTTGTTTATTTTACGAAAAAGTGTCGGCTCAGTCGGCGTACCCGGCCTGGGCCGTGGTGTTTCTTCACTGGAAGGCATGCTCATAGACGGCGAACTTACTGGCCGCGCCGGCACCGCTTTACTACTCAGCAATGACAATGACCCAAGAGTAACCCAAGCCCTACGAGAAGGCTTAAGCGATAAAACCTGGTCTGTTCGAGCAGCCTCAGCCCATGCCATCGCCATTCAAAACAACATCGACCTGCAAGCCGATTTAATCCCATTACTCGACGACAAAAAAGAAGCCGTCCGCGTTCGCGCATCGGCGGCTTATCTTCGGCTTGAATTGATAAAATCAGAAAAAATAAAAACTCCGAAAGTCAAAAATACAAAACGCAACAGCCAATCCAAAATGTAGAAGCAAGGTTCTACTCGCGAAAGCCCTGCGATATTCCTCTACGTAGGAGCGAGTTCTACTCGCGAAAGCCCTGCGATATTCCTCTACGTAGGAGCGAGTTCTACTCGCGAAAGCCCTGCGACATTCCTCAACATAGGAGCGAGTTCTACTCGCGAAAGTCTTGCGACAATGCCCAACGTAGGAGCGAGCTCTACTCGCGAAAGCCTGCGAATAATTTGATAAACAACGCCAACATCGCCTGACAGAAAAATCAGATTATCCCTACATAAAACGTGCTCGCCAAAATATTAAGCTACACACATGAAAACGACATGTTATTCACCTAGTAGCCAAGCCTTACGTAAAGGTCGATATTCCTGTTCCAGGCATATTTACTTCATCACCACTGTTTGTACGGATAGAAATAGATTGTTTCTTGACACTGATAATGCTCGCATTGTTTCAAAACTCTGTCATGACAAGAGAATCTGGAGTGACAGCAAATTACTAGCTTGGGTTTTGATGCCTGATCACTGGCATGGAATTATTGAGCTCGGTGAAAATACGACTTTGTCAAAGACTATGCAGGCGTTCAAATCATGCAGTGCAAAGGCAATCAACGTGCAAAACAAGGGCTCAGGTAAAGTATGGCAAAGCGGGTTTTATGATCGTTGCTTGTTAGAAGCCCATCTATTGCCTGCCGCCAGATATCTGGTCGCGAATCCTCTGCGGGCGGGATTGGTTACGGATATAGGTCAATATCCTTATTGGGATGCGGTATGGTTGGAAGACCAGAAAAGCATACTGTGATCTATTGGAAGATTTGCGCACACTTGTCGCGAGTAGAACTCGCTCCTACATTGTACTTTATCCCAGGGCTTTCGCGAGCGGAGCTCGCTCCTACGTTGAGGAATGTCGCAGCGCTTTCGCGAGCAGAGCTCGCTCCTACGTTGGACTTTATCGCAGCGCTTTCGCGAGCAGAGCTCGCTCCTACGTCATGCGTCCTACGTTAGGCTTTTTTCAGGAAGCAGGTTTTTAGGACCAGGCCTTTTACTTTTTCGACATTACATTCGATTTCTTCTTGGTCATCGGTAAGGCGAATATTCTTGACCACGGTGCCGCGTTTGAGAGTTATCGAGGTGCCTTTAACTTTCAGATCTTTGATGATGGTGACTGAATCGCCGTCTGCCAGCACATTGCCGTTACTGTCCTTTACCACGATCATAATATTTCCTTAAAATTCCGCGCCCAATTTTTTGGCGTCGTATGAAGCTACTTCGTATTCCAGATTGGGAACACCTTTTACTTTTATCTTGATATTCTTTGCTGTCTGCAAAGACTTGTAAAATACTTTTTCGTTTTCGATAAACAAGGCCGGTCCATTGCCGGTATCGGCCTGCAATCCGGGAAATTTTTTGTACTCACCATCATCAAATGAAATTTGCATGCTGCACGGCGAGCCGCATTGAAACTTGCTCTGTGCAAGTACCAGATAAATACTATTGCCCCATTCCGGATGGATACGAATAATCATTCTGGCCGATGGCGGCAAATCCGATGGCTGTCCAGCAAACATTTCCGGCTTGCTGTAAATGCCCGCAGAAAATTGGGTTTTCTTGCCGACCGGCACTTGCTGGTAATCCCACAGAGTCGCGAGTCGGCGTTCTTCCTGCATGGCTTGGGCCTGCGAGCTAATTTCATCATAGCGAAGCTTCAATGCCTTCGCTTCTGCACTTTCGGGAAAGCGTGCGATCAAGACATCGGCATTTTGCAAGGCCTGCAACCAGTTTTTATCCTGCGCGGCTTTATCAAAGTCTTTCATCAACGCCGTGACTTGTTCATTGCTTTGAGGCTCGGATGCTTTTTCGGCGTTGCAGGCGGCGATTAGTAAAACAAAGCATAAGAAGATAATTTTTTTCATGATGTATGAATCCCAACCCTTTCGTTCTTCCGTGTCCCGACTTACGCCGGGATGATGTTTAACTTTATTACTAAAACCATCGTCACCCCGTTGAAAAACGGGGCCCAGAAGCTAAATACAAAGCAAGGTCTAAATATTACTTCGTAGTGGTTTCTGGGTCCCGACTTTCGTCGGGAAGGCGTTAATTACTTATTGGAACACTTGCATGCTGAGCTCTTCCAGCATCGCCATTTCAATATCATCAAAACCGGCTGCACTGCGCGCGGGTAAATTGTAAGGACCACGAATCGAAGCTTTGGCCAGGCCGGTGATTAAATCACTGAATGTTTTCAAAGGTTCTTTATTTTCTTGCTCGCAGCACCACAGAAACCAGCGGGTCCCGGCAGCGACGTGCGGAATTTCTTCCGCGAGAATAATTTCCAGAATATCGGCCGACACATGGTCGCCAACACTACGCAAGCGCGCCATCATTCCCGGTGTAACATCCAATCCGCGTGCTTCCAATACTCTGGGCACCAGCGCCATTCTTGCGAGACAGGAATGCGCCGTCTTCTCGGCCATTTCCCACAGGCCGTTATGCGCTTCAAAATCTCCGTAGCGAACGTCCATTTCCTGGAGTCTTGTTGACAGCATCGTGAAATGACGCGCTTCGTCCGAAGCGACTTTGACAAAATCGGCGTAGAAGTCAACGGGCATATCGCGAAAACGATACACTGCATCCCAGGCCAGATTGATCGCATTAAATTCAATATGGGTAATCGCGTGCAAAAAGCAGGCACGGCCTTCGGTGGTTCCCATACCGCGTTTGGGCAAATTTTTAGGTGCAATTAAAACGGGCTTGTCGGGGCGACCAGGGGCCTTGATGGACTCTACTTTGTCATCGGAATTATCGAGACTTAGCTCACCACGGAAAAATTGCTCGGCAAATTTTTGCGTGAGCACTACTTTTTCCAGTGGATCACTGGTCGCAAGACATAACTGCGCGGCTTGATAAAGCGACATCATTGCTTAGATCACGCCGTCCGTTTTTTCTTTTTTGAATCGTCATTACGAGCTTGTTGCAGGCGCTCGAAATAGCCAGGTTCAATGCCGGTTACGTATTCGCCGTTAAAACAGGAAGAATCGAAAAATTCGAGTTTATGTTTTGGTCCTGAAACGGCATCTTCCAGATCGGCAATATCCTGGTAAATCAACCAATCGCAACCTAGAATTTCCTGGATTTGCTCGTCAGTACGGCCATGCGCCACCAATTCGCTGACCGCTGGCATATCAATGCCATAGACATTGGGGAAACGAACTGCGGGTGCCGCTGACGCCAAATAAACTTTCTTGGCGCCGGCATCGCGGGCCATCTGCACGATTTGTTGCGATGTGGTTCCACGCACAATGGAATCATCGACCAAAAGCACGACACGATCTTTAAATTCAAGCGGAATGGCATTGAGTTTTCGGCGCACTGATTTCACCCGTTCGCCCTGCCCCGGCATAATGAAAGTACGTCCGATATAACGATTCTTGATAAAGCCTTCGCGGTATTTCACGCCCAGTGTATTGGCGATTTCAAGCGCGGCATCACGCGAGGTATCCGGAATTGGAATGACGGTATCGATATCGTGGTCCGGTCGCAGACGCAGGATTTTTTCGCCAAGCTTTACGCCCATGCGCATACGCGCTTTATGCACGGACACATCATCCATCATCGAGTCGGGACGTGCAAAATAGACGTATTCGAAAATGCAGGGCGTATGTTTTTCAGGCGGTGCGCAAATTTCACTGAACAATTCGCCACGCGCTGTAATGACAACGGCTTCACCGGGTGCAACATCGCGCAGACGCTGGAAGCCCAGGATATCAAGCGCTACCGATTCAGAAGCAATTGCATATTCATCGCCCTGTTCGGTTTCACGCTTGCCCAATACCAATGGGCGAATACCATGCGGATCACGAAATGCGACCAAGCCTAAACCCAATACCGCACTGACGATGGCGTAACCGCCCTTGCAACGACGATGTACACCAGCCACTGCTTTGATAGCGTCTTGCGGGGTCAAACTTTTTTGTGCCTGCAATTCATGCGCGAACACATTCAATAGGACTTCAGAATCCGATTCGGTATTGATATTGCGCTTGTCCAGTTCAAACATTTCTTTGCGCAAGGCATCGGTGTTAATCAGATTACCGTTATGCGCCAAAGCAATACCATAAGGCGAATTCACGTAGAAAGGTTGTGCTTCATCCGAGCCTTCTGAACCTGCTGTGGGATACCGGCAATGACCGATACCGACACGGCCATGCAGTAATTCCATCTGCGGTGAATCAAATACATCACGCACAAGACCATTGCCTTTATGCAAACGAATTTTATTGCCATCCACCGTTGCAATGCCGGCAGCATCCTGGCCGCGATGTTGCAACACTGTCAAACCATCATACAAAGCCGAAGCGACTTCACTGACACCCACAATTCCGATAATGCCGCACATGTTTTTCTCTTAATCTTTAAGGATGTGTTTTGACGATGCCGGTTTTACCGAGCTTTTGGGTCGCTTCGTCACGCAATTTATTTGCCGCTTCGCGGTCCGCTACCGGGCCCAAACGTACGCTGTATAAAACGCCCTTTTCGGTTTCAACGCGTTTGACGAATGCATTGAAACCCATGCTGCGAGCACGGTTACGTATTTCTTCGGCTTTGGCGTTGTCGCTCAAGGCTTCAAGCTGCACTGAAAAACCGCTACTTGCTGGTGCTGGTTTTGCGGTGCCTGCTGCAGGTTTCTTTTTCTCGCTGGCCGCTGTTGGCGCAGCGTCCTGGACATTGACCTTACTAAGGCCACCGGCAATTTCATCGGCTTTCAATCGTGCCGCTTCGGCACTGGCGCGATCGGCATACGGACCGATGCGAATCTTCAAGGCGGGATTGCCATCAACGCTAATTTTTTCGGTGAGTACCGGTAATTTTTCAGCTTTCAAACGGGCGACTAGTGCATTGGCGCTATCAAGTTTGGTAAAGCTGCCAATGGCTATTGTAAAATTACCTGCGGCAATGGCGGCCGGTTTTACTTCAGCAGGTTTTTCGGTGATAACGGGTTTGGTAAGCGCCGCGACTGCCGGTTTAACAAGGGCAGGTTTTACTTCGGCAGGCTTGGAAATTTCAACGGGCGTTGTTGTCGCTGGCATTGCCGTCGTTGGCAAGGCCGTTTCAGTCGTAGTGATAGAAGCAGATGCAACCGGCGTTTCGAACGAGCTATCCATAGGTGGTTTGGGAACACCGAGCACACCGCCTGCGGGTGTTTTACTCGATGGCACATTCAGGGGTAGATCACGGGTTTCAAATTCGGACTCGGGTGCTTTTGGCATATCCAGAGGCACCTCGGAAACATCGGGTGCTTTGACATCGGGTTTCAATAACATCGGCAAAAATAAAATGGCCACTAATGCCAAAACCAAAGCTCCAATCAGGCGCTGCTTAACCGGCGTTTCCATAGGTTGAACACTCGTCGAAAACCAGCGGTAATTATAACGTGGCAGCCCCAATTTTGATTGCATTCATTGCGGCGGCCACGGTATGGAACGAACCGAATATCAGCACACGTTCATCTGGCTTAGCCCGTTGCAATGCCGCTTGCAGGGCCTGGGCGATATTACCATGACAGCTTAAGACGGGTTCAGCAATCAGGGCTTTAACGCGAGTTTCCAATTGAGCGGCCGTTAAATTGCGCGGCCCGGCATCGCCAATTCCGGCCAAAAACCAGTGTTTTATCTGCAGCTGAACTTGCGAAACAATCGCTTCAATATCTTTATCGGCCAATGCGGCGAACACGGCATATGTAGTTTTAGGGTGCTCGAGCAGCCATTGCGATAATTGTTTGGCGGCCTGCGGGTTATGAGCAACGTCCAGAACGACATCGGGTTGTTCGGAAATCTTTTGAAGTCTTCCGGGTACTTTTGCGTTACGCACGCCTTCGATGATCCCAGCATCTTTTATCTCATCGCTCAATGCGCGCAAAGCTGCAATTGCCGTGGCGGCATTTTCTATTTGCACGGGTGCTGCCAAGCTCGGCATCGGCAACTGGATTTCATAACCAGGCTCACGCCAGCTCCAGGAATTTTCCTGTTTTTCGATCAGGTAATCGGAATGGCCACGAATTGCGGTTGCACCGAGTTCATAAGCCCGACGTAATGCCGATGATGGTGGATCTTTTTCGCCGAAAACAACCGGCCTCCAAGCCCGGATAATGCCGGCTTTTTCGAAACCGATACTCTCCCTGTCTGTCCCCAAATAATCTTGATGATCCAGATCGACCGTGGTGATAACAGCCACGTCGGGGTCAATAATGTTGGTCGCGTCCAAGCGACCACCTAGACCTACTTCAAGAATCACCAAATCAAGATCTTGTTCGGCGAAAATCAATAAGGCGGCAAGCGTGCCAAATTCAAAATAAGTGAGCAGGATTTCTGCTTTATGTGTTCTGGCAGCTTCGATTTTTTCGAATGTCGCAATTAATTGGCCATCGTCAGCATTCAAGCCATCAATACGAATACGTTCGTTGTATTCAAGAATATGTGGCGATGTAAATGCACCGACCTTCCAGCCTGCTGCGCGCGCAATTGCTTCAATAAAAGCTACTGTGGAGCCCTTGCCATTAGTACCCGCGACAGTGATGACGCGAGGCGCAGGTTTTTTTATGTCTAGGCGTTGTGCTACTTCGGAAATTCTATCCAGACCCATATCGATAGATTTAGGATGGATTTTTAGTTGGTATTCGAGCCAGTCGTTGAGGGTGCGAGTCATGCGTGCATTATCGCGCATTTTGCGCAGGAGCAACTATCTGTGGAATTATTTATGGACTTCCCCGTGGGAGCGTCCGTCAGGCGCGAAAAACTTCGCCTGATTTTTCAAGCCTGAAAGTGCTTCAGTAAATCGGTAATTTGTAATAGATAAATCTCCGACACCCACAAATGCGCTTGTCGGGACTCAGCGACTTCAAACATTGCCGCATACCATTCGCGCCTGACGGGCGCTCCCACGAAAATGCACGCACGCCGCCCGCAAGCGGCCTCCTAAGGAATTACAGTGCCCGATGCACGGCTTCGCCAAACAATCCCGTGTGATGATTGCAATCATTCAAGCGGACGACTTCCAGCGAATCTACCGATGAACCTTCTAGTAAATTCAGTGTTGTCGGTGCCTGACGGAATGACCAAAGCTTGGAAAACGGCAGACCCACTATTTTGCATAACAGCACGCGATTGACAGCATCATGTGCGACGATCAACAAAGTGTCATCTTCATTCAATCCTTCGCAAGCGCGCGCGAATGCAGGCCAGGCACGATCAAAAACCATTTGCAGATTTTCACCTCCCTCGCCGGGCATTAATACCGATTCCGGGGTTTCACGCCACGCCAATAATCGTTGTGGATCTTGCTCACGAATTTCACTAGCGAGCAGACCTTCCCAATCACCGTGGGCAATTTCTTTCAAGCCATCATCGTATTGCAACATCGCAATTCGTTTTTCGCCCAAGGCGAACTCGGCCGTTACTTTCGCCCGTGACAAAGGCGATGCCACTGCCTTGGTAATAAGAACATCCTGCAATCGCTCGCCCAATAATTTTGCTTGTCGAATGCCATTATCAGATAAAGGAATATCAATCTGTCCTTGATAACGACCTTCGGCATTCCAGGGAGTTTCGCCGTGCCGCGCTAATAATATTTTCATTGTTCACATCTCGAAAAGTAGCCCGGGCCACGGCTCCACCTGACCCGGGATGTTGAAAATTCACAAGTTGCCCCGGGTCAGATAGAGCCATGACCCGGGCTACGAATCGATTATTTAAATCATTTCCAAAGACAAAATTCCAGGAATCGCGCGTAAGGCAAGCAGTTCAAGATCCGGCACGTTCTTGCTGACGGTGATAGCAGCGACGGCTTCGCCATTGCCTTTCGCGCCCAACGAGAAGTTGATGATGTTGATGCCCGCTGCACCCAGATGCGAGCCGACCGAGCCAATCACGCCGGGTACGTCTTCGTTTTGCATCAATAAAATATGTGCCCCCGGATCAAAATCGAGCTCAACGCCATCGAGCCGCACAACGCGTGGGCCGCGGTGCAAGGTCGCTTCAATTTCGCGTACTTCATTACCGCCTTCAATACGCAAACGCAGTAAACGATCAAAGCCATCACCATCGCCACCCACGGTTTCCGACACTTCAAGGCCACGCAAAGCCGCTTCGTGCAAGGCATTTACTGGCGTTACACGACCCGACGCTGCGCCCATTTGCGCGGCGACTAACAGGCGCGTCAATGGCCTTGTATCGAGTGCTTCAGTGCGACCAGCGTAGGTGATATGCAATTTATCGGGTGCTGGCACCAAGCGCGTTGCAAGCTTGCCAAGCGCCGTCATCAATGGCATCCACGGGCCGACTTCTTTCGCCGCTTCTGCGGTTAGTGGCGGCAAATTCACACAACCTGCGACCGCTCCGGTTTGCAGAAAATCAATCATCTGCTTGGCCAGAATGGTGCTGACCGCTTGCTGTGCTTCGCTGGTAGAGGCACCCAAATGCGGCGTTAAAATTAAATTGGGATTAGCACGTAATTTTGAATCGGCCGGCAAGGGTTCGGTAACGAAAGTATCGAGTGCAGCACCTGCCAGATGCCCGTCTTCCAGACATTTCAACAAGGCGTCTTCATCGACCAGACCACCACGCGCGGCGTTGATGACATACGAGCCTTTTTTCATCGCACGTAAATGCACTTCATCGAGAATATTGGTGGTCTCTTTGGTGCGCGGAATATGCAGCGTGATGATATCGGCTTTGGCCAACAATTCATCGAGTGTTTTCATCGGCACACTGCTGCGACCCGCAGCGGCAGCAGGTAAAAACGGATCGTATGCAGCGACGTCCATACCAATGCCCTGCGCTTTACGCGCAACCGTTGCACCAATACGGCCCAAACCAATCACGCCGAGTTTTTTTCCTTCCAGTTCAAAACCGGTCAAGCCCGCTTTTGGCCAGCCACCGGCTTTCATACCGGCATCGGCTTTTGGAATATGTCTTGCCAGCGCAAACAATAATGAAATAGCGTGTTCGGCCGCAGCGAGTGTGTTGCCATCGGGTGCGTTCATCACGGCGATACCGCGAGCGGTTGCGGCTTCAACATCAATGGTGTCAACACCGGCACCGGCGCGACCAATGACTTTAAGCTGCGTTGCATTGGCAATTGCTTCAGCCGTCACTGCCGTGGCAGATCGCACTAAAAGTGCATCGACACCTTCGAGTTTTTTTGCCAATACGGCAGGATCTTTTATCGGATCGGAAATTTCTACTTCCCATCCAGCTTCCCGCATCAAGATCAAACCGTCTTCATGAATTCCATCGCAAGCCAACACACGCATATCGTTCTCCAAAACCTAAAAAAATGATCGAGAATCAGCGCCGCCCGAAAGCATTGCGCCAAATCGGTTTAGTTGGAAAAAGACATCCGGGCTGCAATTTTCATAGCAGCCGTTTCAAAACAAATGGAGTGTGCCGTCGCCTGCGCCGGGAATAAGCGGCTGGCTAGATGCGCCTTGAAACTGGCGATATATGTAAGACCTGAAAACCTGCGAACAGACGGAGCTGTTGGCATTCTTCGGGTCTGGAGACGGGGCTTCATAAGCATGGGAGTCCAGAACCAACGTGCCGACATTAGCATTGATTTTTCGCGCTTACAAACCCCTTGCAATAAAAAATTAACTAATTTGTGTGTGAATAAACGAAGAGAATTAATATCAATTGGCGCTAAGTGATTGATTAAAATAGAAGTGCGTCCGGTAAAATCAGGCATGACCTTCGGCCCATCGCATGTCGCCACTGAGTACAGTACATTCCCGCGCCTGTACGCTGTTTTCCCACAGCGTGGTCTAAACCAACCGCCCTGCCGGGCCCGGAGTCTATGTGTCCTCACGTATTTTGAAACCTCTATCTTTTGCTGTTGCCATTGCCATTGGCCTTTCTGCCTGCGCTAAAAAAGAAGAAGCCGCGCCCGTCGTTGCTGCCAGCACTGAAGCAGCAAAACCATTGAGCATCGATTTTTCGAAGCTCCCGCAACTACCTGCCTTTAATGCTGCCGATTTAGATGCGGCTTCACCGATCTGCGTGGATTTAAACAAACACGTCAACGGTAAATGGCTGGCAGCTAATCCGGTTCCAAATGACAGAACCACTTGGGGCAGTTTTGAAATGCTGGGCGAGCGCTCGCTCGCTGTGCAAAAACAAATTGTTGAAGCGGCTTCCACTTCCAAGCCTGCGCTTGGCAGTAACGAGCAAAAAATCGGCGACCTTTATGGTGCCGGCATGAATGAAGCTAAATTAAATGCGGATGGTGCAGCACCTTTGAAGCCTTATCTAGCTGAAGTGGATGCACTTAAAGACAGTGCCGGCATTGCCGACTACATCATTCAAAATTTTGCAAAAGGACAGCAAGTAGTATTTGGATTTGGCCCAGGCGAAGATTTTAAAGACGCTAAAAACGTGATTGCCTATGCCAATGAAAATGGTCTGTCACTTCCTGAAAAAGCCTATTACAGCGACGCCAAATATCAGGAAAAACGCGATGCTTTCCTTGCCCATATCGAAAAAATGCTGGTGCTGGGTGGCGTAGATGACACGGCTGCAAAAACACAGGCACTAACGGTTTTGAAATTTGAAACCCGCTTGGCTGCCGCATCGCTGGACCCTATTGCACAACGTGACCCCGCTAATCAATATCACTTCGTCAGCGTAGCCGATGCCGAAAAAGTAACGCCACATTTTTCCTGGTCGAAATTATTTGCAGCTGAAAACATTACGATTGCAAAAGGTTTCTCGCTTTCACAGCCGAAGTTTTTCGCTGAAATGGACAAAATGCTGACCGATACTCCGGTAAGCGATTGGCAAGCGTATTTCCGTTACCACACGATTGCCGATTCGGCACCGTATTTGTCCGATGCTTTATCAAACGAACGCTTTGCTTTCTACGGCACCACCATGCGTGGACAAAAAGAGCAAAAGCCACGCTGGAAGCGCGTATTAGATAGCGTGAACGGCACCGCAGGCGAAGCCCTTGGCGAAGTTTATGTCAAGCAGGTATTTACCGAAGAAGCAAAAGCACAAATGCTGCAACTGGTTACCAATTTGCGTGAAGCACTGAAAGCCCGTTTGGAAAAACTGGAATGGATGAGCCCCGAAACTAAAGTGAAAGCTTTGGAAAAATGGAAAACCTTTGATCCAAAAATCGGCTACCCCGACAAATGGCGTGATTACTCCGGCCTGACGATTGATGCGAGCAAAAGTTATTTCGATAATCTGATTGCCGCGACCGCCTTTGAAAATGCTTTCCAAATGGCAAAGGTCGGCAAGCCCGCTGATCGCAAGGAATGGGGCATGACGCCGCAAACCGTCAACGCTTATTACAATCCACTTAAAAATGAAATTGTTTTCCCGGCCGCAATTTTGCAATCGCCTTTCTTTGATCCAAAAGCTGATCCGGCGCTGAATTATGGCGGTATTGGTGCGGTGATTGGCCACGAAATGCTGCACGGTTACGATGATCAAGGCAGTCAATTTGATGCTCAAGGCAATAACAACAACTGGTGGACACCGGCTGATCTCAAAGCTTTCCAGGCCCGCACCGGGAAATTAGTTGCGCAATTTGATGGCTATACCGCTATCAATGATCCAAAAGAAGGCGCATTGAATGTCAAAGGTCAACTGACCTTGGGCGAAAATATCGCCGATCTAGGCGGCTTGACGGTCGCCTATGATGCTTTACAGCGTGACTTGATGAACAAAAAAATGGCCGCCATTGATGGCTTTACCCAAGACCAACGCTTCTACATGAACTGGGCCACGGTATGGCGTCGTAACTTTACGCCTGACGAATTAAAAGTCCGTTTGAACACCGACCCACACTCGCCCGCTGGATTCCGTGCCAATGGCGCGCCTTCCAACCTGCCAACTTTTGCAGCTGCATTTTCATGCAAAGCGGGCGATGGCATGGTGCGTGCCGAAGACAAACGCGTTGCCATTTGGTAATTATCGTTTCTGAACCACTGCTTTAAGAAAAGGGCCCGTAAGGGCCCTTTTTTGTTGTTGGGTGCCGATAGGTTTATCATGCATGCCCGACTGATGAAGCACATGGAGCTGCAATGACCCTGACTTTTCGCCCTTTAATAGCCGCCATCGCGATTACGCTTTTCGTCAGCCCGGTGGAAGCAAAAAAAATGGCGAGTGCGCCACCCCCACCAGCAGCCTGCGCCGACTTTTATGGCAACGTGAATACGCCCTGGTTACGTTCCAACCCCTTGCCACCGGGTGTCGCCAGCCGCAGTTTGTGGGACGAAATGAATGAACTTAGTGCTCGCCAACGCGAAGCATTATTTTCCGCACCACAAAAAGGGGCCGGTCCTGCTCAAGACAAACTCAATACACTGATGCAAAGCGCCGACGAGAGCCGCGTGCAAGCCGATAGTGCAAGAATTGTGTCGCCTTTACTTTCTGACATTGATCGGATCAAGAAACCAAAAGATATTGCCTCCGTGATTGCCAACATGCATGCCCGTGGCATAGCCGTGGTTTTTGATTTCGATGCCGACAATAACAATACATTCAGTGCCAATGCGATTGGTTTTCCGGAGCTGGGTTTTTATACACAGCAAGACCCTGCTGTTGGCGTCGCTCAAGCGCGTTATCGCAGTTACATACAAACACTGCTGACTACCAGTGGCGTATCAACTGACAATGCCGGAGTTCAATCTGGCCAGGTAATCAGCCTTGAAATGCAGCTTGCCAATGTTTCAGGCGAATCACCATCGCAAGTCATTTCGCTAAAAGATGCCGCCAAGCAGTACGGCAATTTACAGTTCGGTGATTTTTTACGTTCACAGAAAGCCGGTGGCGACAAAGTCATGCTGGCGCAGCCGGTTTTTTTCAAAACCGTCAATAGCTTAGTCAACGTAAAAATGGTCGAACACTGGAAAAGTTATTTGCGTTTTCATGTGCTCAATCAATTGTCGCCGTATTTGAACGAACCGTATTTTTCGTCCTATGGCCAATTTTACGAAGTGTACCTAGAGGGTCGCACGGCACCAAAATCACGCACACAAAATCTGCGTGAATTGATTGAAGCCAGTGCTCCGGAATTAATCGATGCCGCGTATGCCGAACGCTACGTCAATAACGGCCAACGTGAACGTGCCCGCGCAGTCGTTGATTCCGTTATGAAGGCGGCCGAGCAAGCAATCACACGCAGTACTTGGGTGGTCAACAAAGGCGAGGAGCGCGATCTTAAAATCCTTAAAGCCTTGCGTGTTGATATTGGTCGCGACACTAAAAACTTTGCATCGGTCGATGTCAGCGATAGCTTGGCCAATTCGGCTTTGAGACTATTGCGCCGCAGTCAGTCGATCAAAAACAAACAAAGTGCTGATGCATGGCCAAGCGATATTAATTCGAGCGCTCCGCTGCTCGTCTATTTGCCGAATGAAAACCGCATCATCATTAGCAATGCATTATTACAGGCGCCAGTGTTTGATGGGCAAGGCAATCCTGTCGATTACGGCGCTTTTGGTGCATTGTTCGCACAGCAATTAAGTCTTGCGCTTTATCAGGCGGCATTTAAAGATGTGACGGCCTTGAATGCACAGCGGGCCTCGCTGATCGCTCAATACAATGGCTATACATTAAGCGGCGCTAAAAAAGTGAATGGCACATTGACCTCAACACAGAATCTGGCGGATTTATCCGGTCTTGAAATTGCACTGCAAGCTTATTTGGCGAGCGGCACTCGCGATAAAAATGCCCAGCAGGATTTTTTCAAAGCTTGGGCAAATTTATGGGGCCGAGTAGATCGCGATAGTGCATTGCTCGCTTCGTACGACAAGGCAAATCATGCACCGGCAAAATGGCGCGTTAACGGACCGCTCTCGAACATGCCGGCTTTCGGTGCCGCTTTCGGCTGCAAAGCGGGCGCCATGCAACGCCCGTATAAAGACCAATTGAGACTCTGGCCCTGATGTCATTTATTCCTGGTCAACGTTGGTATTCAAGCACTGAACCCGAATTAGGCCTTGGTACCGTTCTGCGTTTGTCAGGGCGCCAAGTGCAATTGGTTTTCACCGGTAGCGGTATGCTCCGGCATTACGCGATTGGAACTGCACCTTTACTGCGTGCCGCCTTTCGTCCCGGTGATCGTGTGCGTGTTAGCGGCGAAGAAATAATCATCGAAGCCGCCGATGAAACTGACGGACTCATTCAATATCGCGCTGCCAATCAAAGTTTTTTTGAAGGCGAACTAGACGCCGAGCAACCGGTCTCGCAGGCAGACACAAGACTGCTTGCCGGCCATGTTGATCGTAATGATCAATTCGAATTTCGCCGCGAATGTTTAATGCGTAGCGCCGAAGCCCGTGCCCATGCAGGTTGGGGAATTCTGGGCGCAAGAATAGATTTAATTCCGCATCAGTGCCGCGTTGCAGAAATCGCTACGAAGCGCCGACCACCCCGATTATTATTGGCCGATGAAGTAGGCTTGGGCAAAACCATTCAAGCTTGTTTGATTGTGGCGCAAATGCTGGCATCGGGCCGCGCGTCGCGTGTTTGTGTGTTGCTGCCTGAAAGTCTAGTCAACCAGTGGTTTGTTGAATTGCTGCGCCGCTTTAATCTAAGTTTTGCTATATACGATGAAGAACGCTGTGAAGCGATCGAACTTAATAACAGCGGTCATAATCCGTTTGAAGACGAACAGTGCATCATCGCTTCGGTTGATTGGTTGTCGAGCCACGGCAAACGTGCAAAACAATGTTTGGATAGCAGCTGGGATTTATTATTAGTCGATGAAGCTCATCATTTAATCTGGACTGAAGAATTTTCCAGTCCGTCTTATCAATTTGTTGAAGCCTTATCGAAACAAACACCCGGCCTGTTGTTATTAACTGCAACACCGGAACAATTGGGTCTGGGTGGTCACTTCGCACGTTTACGTTTATTAGACCCGGCCCGCTATACCGATTTATCGAGCTTTATCGCCGAACAGAGTCGTTATATTTCGCTTTCAAGTTTAGCCGATCGTTTATTGAATCAACAAGATTTAACCAATGCTGATATGGAAGCACTCGCCTCGTTTATGCCGAGCGAAAAAGACGGGTTGTCCAATCGCCTGGCAAAAATTGCCGAAGGCGATGAGCTTGAACGTCAGGCCTTATTAAATGATTTAATTGATCGACACGGTACCGGTCGCGTGATGATTCGTAATCGCCGTGCATTGGTCGGCGGCTTTCCAAAACGTATCACTCATATTCAAGCGCTCGAAGAAAGTGATGACGACAACTGGCGCGGTCGTCTGCACGCCGAATTCGTGCACGATATTGGCGACAGCAACGACGAGCCCTCGCACGATTACACCCGCGACCCACGCACTGATTGGTTGATGGGCATTCTCGATACCATCGCACCTGCAAAAGCCTTGCTGCTCTGTCGCTCGCGAGCAAAAGTGCAAGCACTGGACGAAGCCATACGGCTACGCAGTGGCATTGCCATTGCACGTTTTCATGAAGACATGAGTCTGCTGCAACGTGATCGCAACGCCGCTTATTTTGCCGAACCCGATGGCGCGCGCTGTTTGATTGCATCGGAAATTGGTGCCGAAGGCCGGAACTTCCAATTTGCCCAGCATCTTATTTTCTGGGATTTACCACTGCATCCCGACATGCTGGAACAACGCATCGGACGCCTTGATCGTATCGGCCAACAAGGCGACGTGCATCTGCATTGCGCTGCACTGCCCGGCAGCCCGCAAGAAGCCCTGCAACGCTGGTATCACGAAGGCCTAGATGCATTCACGCAAGTGATTGCCGATGGCCGCGAATGCCTGCGTCTTCATGGCGATGATTTAATTACACTGGCCGAGCAAGACGGTATCAGCCGCGAACCGGCACTCACTCAACTTATCGAAAAAACAAAAAACACCCATCGGGAACTGGCAGAAAAAATTGCCAACGGTCGTGATCGTTTATTGGAACTCGGAAGCCAGCAAGGTGCCGACAATGGCGAGTTGATGCTGGCCTGCCAGCAAGACGATGACCTGATTGCACATGACGATTATGCACTACGCCTATTAGAACAATTCGGTATTCATAACGAAGCCCTCAGCCATAAAATCTGGCTGCTCGATCCCGAAATGATGACGATGGACGGTTTCGAAGAATTGAAAGCCGGGCCGCGGCCCATCACCTTTGATCGCAACACCGCACTCGCACGCGACGACGTCCTTTATCTTCGCAACGACCACCCGATGATTTTGTCGGCACAGGAATTTTTACTCTCCAGCGACAAAGGCAATACCGCCTTGTTGATTGATGATGCATTCCCGCAACGCACCGTCATTCTGGAAGCGGTATATGTGCTCGAATGCATTGCGCCGCGCGGCCTGAATATTGAACGCTTTCTATCGCCCAAACCGATCAGTATTGCCGTCGATACCCGACTACAAATAAGGCCAGATTTTGTTTCAAACGAACGTGCCGCCCATCGTGCCGGCGACCGCGCCTTTGATTTAAGCTCCATGCGGAAAGTATTGAATACTTTAATACCACCGATGCTCGAAAAAACCCGCGGCCAGGCGCAGGTGCTCGCACAAAATGAAATAGCAATCTCGCTTGAAAAAGCCGACAGTTTATTGCGCCATGAAATCGAACGTCTGCAAGCCCTGGCGGCAAAAAATCCTGCGGTACGACCCGAAGAAATCAGCGCACTTGAACAAGAGCATCAGCAACTATTAAAAGCATTACCGCAGTCACGCCCAAGACTCGACTCATTGCGCTTAATCACCAGCCCGGATTTTTTATCGATGCGACGATAACTCGTAGGGTGGGCACCGCCCACCTTTATTGATCTGAATAATTTCGTGAATGGTGGGCAATGCCCACCCTACTATTTTACCAATCTCGGACCACGTTTTCTGAAAGGCGGCTGACCGCGCCAATAACGAATCATCAGCCAACCGAACAACATGCCGCCCAGATGCGCGAAATGTGCAATGCCTGCTGCGGTACCCGTTACGCCCAGCAATAATGAAATGGCACCAAAAATAATGACCATGGTGCGGGCTTTCATTGGGATGGGAGGAATGATCAACATCATTCGCTGATTCGGGAACAGCATTCCGTAGGCAAGCAAGAGGCCAAAAATTCCGCCCGATGCACCCAAGGTCGGATAGATGCCACCTAAAACTCCGCTGCTAACCAGGAGTAATTGAATCAAGCCTGCACCGACGGTGCAGACTAGTAAATATTGAATGTATTTTTTTTCGCCCCATGTCTGCTCAAGCACGGCACCGAATTGGTACAAGGCAATGCCATTGAAAAGCAGATGCGTGTAATTATTGGTGTCGTGCAGAAATGCATAGGTCAATAACTGCCAAGGATAGAATGCGGCGGTAACTACCCCGCTAGCACTTGTTCCGACAACGTGCTCCCCTAATGGCCATAATGCAAATAACAAAATACTTTGTTCCGGAAACAACAATTCCAGCAAAAACGCTCCCGTTAAAATAAACAGCAGCCATTTGGTAATGCGGGGTAAATGCACGATGTCATCTCCAATGAACAGTCGGTATGATATCCAATATGAGTGCGGAAACGTCAGACATCAAGCTAATCAGCGAAAAAATTACCCGGCAGTCATGGGTAGCTATCGATGATTTGTTCAAACCCGGTTTATTACATGCCCTACTCCAAGAAGCTTGTGCACATGAGGCATCACAGGCATTAAGCCCGGCTTTTGTTGGCCATAAAGAAACCAAAACAATGTCATCACTCCGTGGCGACTCCACCCTCTGGCTTGATGACGCTCGCTGCGGTACTGCTTCACAAACATTTCTTGATGCACTCGATATTTTACGAAAAGACTTGAACCAATCCTTATTGCTCGGGCTTGAATCGGTCGAGGCGCATTACGCGGTCTATCCGCCGGGTGCGGGGTACGCACGGCATCGGGATCGTTTTCGTGATGATGATGCGAGGGTATTATCTTTGGTGTGTTATTTGAATGCTGATTGGCCAGAAAATGCCGGTGGTGCATTGCGATTGCATTTGGATGATGGTCATCATGATATTGCGCCGAATATGGGCACGAGTGTTATTTTTCTGAGTGAAGAAATTGAACATGAAGTATTGCCTGCCACCCAAACCAGATACAGCATTGCGGCTTGGTTTCGGCAGCGTGAAATACAATTACGTTGATTGTTATTTACAAGAGAGCTGTATGGCCCGAACAATCTGACGCAATTCGGGCCTTACGGCCCTCCCACGGGTTATCCGAATTATTTTTTCTTTACTCTTGTCGGCGGCGCCCAAAGTAATTCATCTATCGTTGCGGCCATTTTACGACCTCGTACTTTTCCATTCACAACTTCAACACCTTCTGCTCGCAGGCGTTGAATTTGTTCAGCGTAATGTGCGGAATCTTTTGGAAATGCGATGCTGCCATCGGATCGCAATATTCGATGCCATGGCAGCTCAGTGTCTTGGTTATTTGAAAGTAAACGCGCGACCATGCGTGCGCGTCCGGGCAAGCCTATACGACGCGCAATTTCGCCATAGCCCGCCACTTCGCCCTTCGGCACGGCGCGAATAGCTTTAATGATCGCAGCAGAGGCAGACTTTGGCGGCATAGGGGACTAGAATAGCGGTTCTTAGGAGAACTTCATGCGTAGTTTTGAATCAATTCGCAGTCACGTGGAAGGCAAATATAAAGTGACTGCACGCGAGCCGTATCTGGTTTGCGTTGAACTGTCTTTGGAACAGGGCACGCGCCACCAAAGTATTTTTTTATCGGAGCTTGAAGCGGAAGATAATCGCAAATATTTACGGCTCAGCACCGCCATCGCGCCGATGACCGGCCTCGATGCAAAAAAGATGCTGGCCTTTAACTGGCAAAGCCGGGTTGGCTTCATGGCCATTGGTGAACTGGACGGCGTACCGTATTTGCAGCTTTGCGAAAATCGCCCGTTCGATAGTCTGGATGCTGCCGAACTTGACCGTCTGATTCTGGAAATTGGCGGCGTTGGCGATAATCTGGAACGCATGCTGTCTGCTGGTGGCGATTTACACTAACCGTAGGTCGGGCCCCGGCCTGACATAAACACCATCACAATCTTTCAAAAGCGTCGATGTCCCGACACAAGACAAACACCGTCGCAATCTTTCAAAAGCATCGGGCCAGGGCCCGACCTACGGCTTATCCGGCCCAATTAAAATGCTGAAGCAGTTTCACCATGCACCATGCCAGCCCACCCGCTGCCGGAATGGTTAATAACCATGCCCATAGCATTCTTTCTACCACGGTCCACTTAATCGAGCTAAAACGCTTTGCGGCACCTACACCAATAATGGCGGCAGAAATATTATGAGTAGTAGAAACCGGAATACCCAATGACGATGCCAATAAAATAACACTGGCGCCGCTGGTTTCAGCGGCGAAGCCATTGATCGGATCAAGCTTCACCATTTTATGGCCCAGGGTTTTGATAATGCGCCAGCCACCGGCGGCAGTACCGGCGGCCATGACTGATGCACAGGTCAATTTAATCCATAGTGGAATTTCCATATCCTTGCCGCCGCTATCCGAAGATAAGCTCAAAAACTGTAGCCACGCAGGTGCGTGCTCCAATGTACCTGCGCCGGTGGCGGCGACGAGTGCCAATGCAATAATTCCCATCGTTTTTTGCGCGTCATTGCTGCCATGCGCAAAACCCATATAGCCCGCTGAAAAAATTTGCGCCTTGCCGAAGAATGCATTCACCCAGCGCGGGCGCATGGCGCGAGCAAATTTTCCACCAAGTCTGGCAATACCGGAAATAATAGCGAATAGCAGTCCCATAACAAAAATGCCCGCGATAAATCCCAATATCGGCGAAGTGAACATCGGAAAAACCACTTTCCACAACACGCCTTTGCCTTTCCAGAATGGATTATCCGGCTGCGACCAAATGATGGCTGCCCAATTATTATGAGAAGCGGCCAAGGCAGCACCACAAAGCCCACCAATCAAGGCGTGTGATGACGAAGATGGCAAACCCATCGCCCAAGTAACCAAATTCCAAATAACGCCGCCGAGCAATGCACAAATCAAAATTTGTGAATTGATATCCACTACATGCGCGTCTATCAAACCCGATGAAATTGTTTTCGCAACTGCCGTTCCCCAGAGCGCACCAATCAAATTAGTCGCGGCAGCGAGCATTACCGCCTGCGTGGGCGTCAATACTTTCGTCGCGACGACGGTGGCAATGGAGTTGGCGGTGTCATGAAATCCGTTGATGTACTCAAACACCAGAGCGGTCAAAATAACCAATAATAAAAGAGTGAGCACGGCAGGCTCCTCAGCTATTTTTCAGGACGATTTGATAAATCACATTGCCGACATCGCGGCAGCGATCAATGGCTTTTTCTAGAATTTCAAACATGTCTTTCAGAATCAAATAACGCATTGGGTCGTTTTCGCGGGTGTAGCTGTCGCGATACATTTCCAGAATCAAACGATCGGCTTCAGCTTCAATCGCCTGCATTTTATCGTTGAGTGCTTTGGTCGCCTCCATATTGATGCCCTTACGCAACAGGCCGACCATTTGTTCAATCACCTCGCAGGATTTTTCCAACATGAGGGCGCGTGATACAAAATCGACATCTCCAATACGCTCTGAAGCAATCACGTATCGCTCGGCAAATTTTTCGACCACTTTAGGAATACGATACAAGGCGCTATTCAAGGCTTCGATATCTTCGGGTTCTAATGCCGTAACAAAGGTATTGACCAGTTCCTGACTAATTTGTGCTGCCAAATCTTTTTCACGCTGGCGCGCCAGTTTGAATTTATCCAATGAGCGCTGTCCGGCAGGGGCCTGCAATAGTTCAACCAAGGCCCGAGTACTGTCGCGCGATGCTGCTGCGCTGGCTTCTAAGAGTCCGTAAAACTTGTCGCCCTTACCGAAAATAGTTTGCAAAGAAAACATCGAAATCCCCTTAGTAAGCAAATATAAAACGCTTGATGACAGATTATTGGATTATTTACTTCATCTTTATGACAGGCAGTATAACCTAGGCAAAGCAGTGGATTTTCGCCTAAAAGACATGCCGCTGCGTTATCATTGAACCCTCAAGACTCAGCTCTAAAACCATGATTAATCGAATAATTAGGCGCTTATTGACAGGTTTCGCTGGTTTTTTAGTGCCCACCTTGACTTGGGCAAGCTCGGGCATCAATGGCAAATTAGACTTGACTGATCACCCGCTTGGTCTGCTGGCAGTCGGCATTTTTGTGACTGCCTATGCTTTTGTCGTGTTGGAAGAAAAAATTCATCTGCGTAAATCCAAGCCGGTACTATTTGCCGCTGGTGTTATTTGGGCTTTGATTGCCTGGTATTGCAGCCAGAACTCGGCACTTGGTCCGGATTTTGCCGCCAATGCTTTCCGGCATATTTTTCTGGAATTTACCGAATTATTTTTCTTCTTGATTGTGGCAATGAGCTTTGTCGCAGCCATGACGGAACGCAATGTATTTGAAGCCCTGCGCGCCGAACTAGTGAGTCGAAATTTTAGTTACCGCAGTCTATTCTGGATTACCGGAATCGTTTCGTTTTTTCTTTCTGCCGTTCTGGATAATTTAACCACAGCGCTGATTATGTCTGCGGTTATTCTGGCGGTCGGTGCAGGCAATATTCGTTTTATCACTTTGGCTTTCATCAATTTAGTGGTGGCAGCGAATGCAGGTGGCGCTTGGTGCGCGTTTGGTGACATCACTACGCTGATGGTTTGGCAGGCCAAGAAAGTCGAGTTCTTTGAATTCTTTGCACTCTTTTTGCCCTCATTGGTAAATTGGTTAATCCCTGCGCTATGCATGCACTTTGCCTTACCTAAAGAAACGCCAGCACAAGGCAAAGACAATGCCGATGTGAAATTTGGTGGCTGGATTACCTGTATTTTATTTGCACTCACTATTGTCATTACCGTGGTCGGTAAACAATTTCTGCATATGCCACCAGTGTTCGGTATGTTGTTTGGCTTGGGCTTGCTGCAAATCTGGGGCTACTTTATCAAGCGTCATGAAATGCGAAAGTCGGCATTAAGCGATTCGCAAGAAAGTGGAAATTACAATGTCTTTGAAATTATCGCGCGCGCCGAGTGGGACACCTTATTATTTTTCTATGGCGTATTACTTTGTGTCGGCGGCCTGGCGACCATGGGTTATTTGGAACTGGCCTCAACACAATTGTATGGCGTGCTCGGCTTCACGACCGCCAATATGATCATGGGATTGATGTCGGCCATCGTTGATAATATTCCCATCATGTTCGCCGTTTTGCAGATGAGCCCGCCCATGGATCATGGCCAATGGCTGTTAATCACGCTCACCGCAGGCGTTGGCGGCAGCCTATTATCGGTAGGCTCCGCCGCTGGCGTAGCGCTGATGGGTGTATCTAAAGGCAAATATACCTTTATGGGGCATTTAAAATGGAGCTGGGCCATTGCACTTGGTTACATCGCCAGCATCTATACTCACCTCTGGATTAATGCAGCGCATTTTTTATGATTGAACTCCTTATTGTCATCGTTCTGGTCTTGTTTAACGGCTTTTTCGCGCTGTCGGAAATGGCGGTTATGACTTCGCGCAAACAGCGCTTGAAGCAACTCGCACTCACCAGCAAACGTGCCCAAAAAGCTCTCGCACTCGCCGAGCACCCCGAAGGTTTTTTATCGGCCGTACAAGTTTGGATTACTCTGCTGGGCTTGCTAACAGGCTACTTCGGCGGTGAAACCCTTGGCAGTAAAATTGCCGGGCCCGTTGCGCAGGCCTTCCCTGTGCTGGCACCTTATTCCCATACGATAGGTTTTATTTCCGGCTTTTTTATCATGGTCATTTTGTATGGCGTGATTGGCGAACTATTGCCCAAACGTCTTGGCACCTTGCGGCCTGAGCGAATTGCCACCTTGGTCGCAGTGCCGATGGGCTTTTTTGCCACCGTGGCCAAACCCGGCGTATTTGTCATGGCTGGCGCAACGCGTTTGTTGCTGCGCTTATTTGGTATGGCCAATCTTGGTGAAGAAAAAGTAACAGAAGAAGAAATACGTCATCTACTTGCTGAAAGCCACGAACAGGGCGTGATCGATCAAGACGAACGAAATATGCTCAATCGCGTGCTGAGGTTGGGTGATCGTACTTCCGATTCATTGATGACACCGCGCACACGCATTACCTGGCTCGACGCTAATGCCTCGCTTGAAGATAATCTTGCCAAGATGCGGGAAACTTTATTTGCACGCTTTCCGGTTTATCGAGGTAACGACGCCGATGTGCTCGGCGTGCTCGAAGTTAAAATGCTCGCCGGTCAAACCGATATCAAAACTACCGATGAATTACTGCGCCAACTTCGGCCAGCCCTGTTTGTGTCCGATTCGACCAATGCACTGCGCCTGCTGGAAATATTTCGCGAAGAACAACAAACCGTGGGCTTGGTAGTTGATGAGTATGGCGATATTCAAGGTCTGGTTTCCATGAATGATTTACTCGGTGCCGTACTGGGCAGAATTCAAGACAATGAAAGTAGCGATGAAGAGCCACTGATTATTCAGCGTGCCGATAACTCTTGGTTAGTCGATGGTCGCGTTTCAGCCGATGAACTGAAAGAATTACTGACAATGAATGTACTGCCCAACGAAATTGAACAAGATTTTACGACAGCTGCCGGCATGGTCATCGCTCACTTCGGCCGTATTCCACACGCCGGTGAATATTTTGATTGGCAACGCTGGCGCATTGAAGTGGTCGATCTGGACGGCGCCCGCATCGATAAATTACTGATCGCCGAAATATCTGACAAATCATTGGATGCCGAAGCTATCTAATGAAATTAAGATTTCCGAAAAGTCATGGTCCACTACCTCCAAGTACGCATCAGCTCATCAATCAGCTATGCGAGGGCTTGCCCCAAGATGAAGTCACGCTCAGTGGCTTACTGGATGAATTCCAGGAACGTGCTTTCGGACTATTTTTGTTTTTGGTATTACTGCCCACCTTTATTCCGGTACCAGTTGGACAAGGAGCCGTCAGCGGTTTTCTGACCTCATTGATTGGCCTGCAATTTTTACTACGCTTTGAACACCCTTGGCTACCGGGTTTTATTGCGAAAAGAAAATTTCACCGTTCCACTATCATTGGTTTTCGCAATCGCTTTGATAAATGGTTACTGCGTCTGGATAAAATTACCAAACCCCGCGACGAGTGGATTTTCAGCAATCCGTTTGCTCACGCATTTACTGGATTATTGCTATTACTGCTGGGCATTAGTTTAGCCTTGCCCTTGCCTGCCACTAATATTCCGTTCGGAATTGTGCTTTTGTTTTTCTCGTTTGCGCTGATTGAACGCGACGGTCGTTTTATGATGATCGGCTGGCTATTAGGTGTTATCGAAGTTGTGTTGCTGGTGTTCTTTTCAAAAGAACTCGCCACACTGGTGGCTTCGTGGATATGAGCTTGTTGTTTTTGTAGGAGCGGTGTAAGCCGCGAAAGGCCTGCGACAATCCCATCGTAGGAGCGAGTTCTACTCGCGAAAGGTCTGCAACAATACAAACGTAGGAGCGAGCTCTGCTCGCGAAAAACCTGCGACGAGGCATTTCGCGAGCAGAGCTCGCTCCTACGATAAACTTCAAGGCAGATTTGTCGCGAGTAGAACTCGCTCCTACACGTAAATTTCGGAATCAAGCCACAAACAACTTCGCTACTTCCTGCGCCAGCATGGGCCGACCCATCCAAAAACCTTGGCCTTGATCGCAGCCACGTTCGCGCAGCACGGCGTACTGACCTTCGGTTTCGATGCCTTCGGCAACGACGGTAATACCGAGTGAATGTGCCATTGCGATAATCGATGTCGTCAGCGCAAGATCATCCGGGTCGCGTAATAAATCGGTGACAAAACTGCGATCAATTTTTACACCATCGACCGGCACGCGTCGCAAATGACTCAAGCCGGAAAAGCCGGTACCAAAATCATCAAGCCATACTTTTACGCCGGTCGCACGAATACGCGATAGTAAAACGCTAGCCTGATTTTCATCACTCAATATCGCGGTCTCAGTGAGTTCCAGATGTAGTTGATGCGGCTTCAAACCTGACGATGCCAATACAGTTTCAACGACATCCACCAGTTCGCCGCCACGCAATTGTTTAGACGACACATTGACCGAAACGAAGGGCAGGGTTTTTTCGGTGCTGGCCCACATGGCGGCATCGTTGCAGGCGAGTACCAGCGCATGCCTTCCCAACATTTCGATCAAACCACTTTGCTCGGCGACTTCAATAAAAGTTGACGGCGGCACCATGCCTAAACGCGGATGTTGCCAACGCATTAATGCTTCGGCACCGACGATGCGCCCGTCGATTAAATTATAGATCGGCTGGTACATCAATCCCATTTCGCCGCGTTCAAATGCACCGCGCAAATCCTGTTCCAGTTGTACGCGACGCTCGACGGCCTGATCCATGGCACGGCTATAAAAACGATAACAATTTTTACCGGCGACTTTGGCTTGATACATCGCAATATCGGCATTTTTTAGCAACACACCAGCCGCATTGGCATCGAAGGGAAACAAGGTAATACCGATCGAGGCAGTCAGATAAAGTGGATTGCCATGCAACACCAGTGGCTTGCGAATTTCAGCCAATAAATCTTCGGCCATTTCACTGGCGCTATTGCGAATATCGGACTTCAAAAAAAGTAAAATAAATTCATCGCCGCTAAAGCGCGCGACTTGCGATCCGGGCAAGCCATGTTTTTCCAGTGTCGTTTTGACTCGCAATGACAGCTGGTTCAATACCTCATCGCCTAGTTCATGACCCAAGGTATCGTTTACCCGTTTAAAATCATCAAGGTCGATAAACAACAAAGCCAACTCGCCACTATGCGCTTGCAGTGTCAATAAGCGGTCTTCGAGCTCTTCGCGAAATGCCAAGCGATTGGCCAGTCCGGTAAGTGAATCGGTATAAGCCATGCGACGAATCTCTCGATCATGCCGTGCAACGCCGGAACTCATGCGCGCGAACGCGCGGGTTAGGCCGCCGATTTCATCTTCACGATTCGAGGACAAATTTACATCGGCGTAACGGCCCTGCTCCATTTGATCGGTCGCCAAAGACAAATCTCGGACCGGGCTAATAACGTGGCGTTCCAGTAAATATAATAATCCGAACGCAATAAGAAACATGCCAATGGTCGTTGCCAGCAACCAGCGCCAACGCCGATCATTTGACTGTTTCAAATTATTTTTCAAAGGTTGCAACAAGGAAATATTACTGGCCGATTGCTTATTGAGCACCATGCCGATTCGCAAACCACCGACGCGCTTGCCAGCCATCATTACCGGGGCTGAAATATCCAGTAGTTTTTCATTCCATTGCGATACGATTTTATTTTGGCCAATGGCAGCGCCCGCAACACTTGCCAAGGGATCGACCATGGGTTTTCCGTTGCTACTGCCTTCGGCTGCATCGGCAACAATAATGCCCTGATTATCAAAAACAATCCCATAGACAACGTCATTCTGTTTTTTTAAAGCATGCAGGGTTTTTTCTAATGCACCAGAGTCTTTAGCTTGAAGGGCGCCGGCAATATTGGGGGTCCAGCGGCTCACCAAGGCCTCACCTTTACGCTTTAAATTTTCCTGATCGATAGTGCGCATGGCGCTTTCGGTGAGTGCTAGCATTTCTCGGTGATTGGTTTTTTCATTCATCCACAACATGGAAAAAATGATTACCACCAGGAACATCATCAAGCCGAGCAAGCCCAGCATTTGCCCGCGCAAACCCAAGCGCAGACGCCAACGACCGTGTTCTCGAACTAATTTCATGGCGGCTAGATTAACCCAATGCGCATTATATTTTTGTTTACTGCGAACGCTTTGATTTCAACATGCGCAGAGTATCGGAGAACAGGCCACGTAATATTTTTATTTCCCGCAAGTCCATATTGGCTCGTAAATATAAACGCCGCAAACGTGAGGTCACCATTTCCGGGGCGCGGCCTTTATGGAAATCGACCTGCTCCATCAGCTCACCCAAATGTCCGAAGAAGCGCTCCATATCTTCATGGGTAGCAGGGGCTTCGTCGGGTTCCAGCACGGTATTTGAAAGAACTACAGGCTCGGATTCCAATGCCATTTCCATTGCCGCCACACGGTATTCATAGGCAAGTATCTGCACCGCAGCCGCAAGATTTAATGAAGCGTAATCGGGATTGGCCGGAATACAGACGGTGGCATGACAACGTTGTAAATCCTCGTTTTCAAGCCCGGTGCGTTCGCAGCCAAACACCAAAGCTGCTTTGCCGCTCTGCCCGGCTTCTAGCAATTTTGCGACTGCCGCTCTTGGCACAAATTCCGGCAAGGGTATTTCGCGTCGGCGCGAGGAAGTTCCAATCACAAAATGGCAATCGGCGACGGCATCGGCCAGACTTTCATGCAGAATCGCTTTATCCAATAGATCAACGGCACCGGCAGCGAGCGCACTGGCCTCGCTATGCGGAAACTTATGCGGCTTGACTAAATGCAGTTCGGACAAGCCCATGGTTTTCATGGCACGCGCCGCAGAACCAATATTGCCCGGGTGTTGAGTGCCCACTAAAACAATGCGAAGTGATGATTTCATCAGGCAAGTTTAAGGGTTTTGCAGCGCTTTGAGCGAAGGCTCAATAGATCCTCTGTTATAATTCGCCCGCCGCGGCACCGACTGCGGCACGTTCTTCCACACAATCTAATGTTAGGCGGGCCTATGCAAAACCCAGTCATTAATGTCATGACCAAAGCCGCGCGGATGGCCGGTACCGTGATGTTGCGTCATATGAGCAAGCTCGCCAGCTTGAATGTCATCGAAAAAAGCCCGCAAGACTACGCCAGCGAAGTCGATGCCGCGGCGGAAAAAGAAATCATCAAGGAATTACGCCGCGCTTATCCCGATGTCGCCATTTTGGCCGAAGAATCCGGTGCCATGGGCACGGGCCGCCAAACTTTTGTGATCGACCCATTGGACGGCACCTCGAATTATCTTCGTGGCTTTCCGCATTTTTGCGTTTCGATTGCCCTGGTAGAAAATGGCGAGCCGGTCGATGGCGTTATTTTTGATCCATTACGCAATGAGCTTTTTACTGCCAGCCGTGGCGCCGGGGTATTGCTCAACGATAAAAAAATGCGCGTAGCCGAACGTAAAGATCTTAATGGCAGCATGTTGATTACCGGGTTCCCGCCACGCGAACGTGCTCGTTTGCCTGCGCATCTGCAAGCCGTCGGTGAGTTACTGAAAACTGCCGAAGATGTTCGTCGTACCGGTTCGGCGGCTCTGGATCTTGCTTACGTCGCCTGTGGTCGCGTTGACGGCTATTTTGAAGCCGGTATCAAGCCATGGGACATCGCCGCGGGCATTTTGATGGTGCGTGAAGCGGGCGGCCGGGTTTGCGATTTCAAAGGTCGCAGCGATAAATTGCTCAACACCGGGCATATTGTTGCAGGCAACCAGAAGATCAGCGCTGCACTGCAAAAATCATTGGTCGATTCGGGTTACGCGGCAGCGTTTGCATAATATTAATTTGTAGGGGCGCCTGCTTGCTGCGCCCGCTCTTG
>JAYSQD010000005.1:0-37730 GCA_043721835.1 Arenimonas sp.
GGCGTTGCTATCATTTCCACATCCAAAGGTTTAATGACCGATCGCCAGGCCCGCACTGCGGGTGTGGGCGGCGAAGTCATTTGCCTCGTGGCTTAAGGAGTTTCCTCATGTCACGCGTAGCTAAAAAACCTATTAACTTACCAAAAGGCGTTGAAGTTTCCGTTGCCGCTAGCAATCTTAGCGTCAAGGGCAGCAAGGGCACCTTGTCTCTGGCGATGCCAGCCAATGTTGAAATCAAGAATGACAATGGCATCATCACGATGGTGCCTGCGACTGATGACGACATGGCGATGGCCGGTACCATTCGCGCCATTCTGTCGAACATGATTGTGGGTGTGTCCGAAGGCTTCACTCGTAAACTTGAACTGGTTGGCGTGGGTTATCGCGCGAACATGACAGGTAACGATTTGAATCTGAGCTTGGGTTATTCGCATCCGGTAGTTTTTGCATGCCCAGAAGGCATCACCATCACCACGCCAACCCAAACTGAAATCCTCGTCACCGGTGCTGATAAACAGCGCGTCGGTGAAGTGGCCGCCAAAATCCGCGCGTACCGTAAACCAGAACCTTATAAAGGCAAAGGCATTCGTTACTCCGGCGAGAAGATCATCATGAAGGAAGCCAAGAAAGCCTAATTAAGGTTTTCAGCTTACTCAAGGAAATTATCATGTTAAAGAAAATTGCCCGCATTCGTCGCGCCAAAACAACTCGCTGCCACATCCGCGATTTGGGTGTTGCCCGTTTGTCAGTATTGCGTTCCGGTCAGCATATTTACGCCCAGGTTTTTACTTCTGATGGCGCCACTGTTCTGGCTTCTGCTTCAACTCTGCAAGCTGAAGTCAAAGACGGCCTGAAGAACTTCAAGAATAAAGACGCTGCCGCTAAAGTGGGTAAAGCAGTCGCCGAAGCAGCGCAAGCCGCCGGTATTGTTAAAGTGGCTTTTGATCGTTCCGGTTACCGTTTCCATGGTCGCATCAAGGCACTTGCCGATGCAGCTCGTGAAGCTGGCCTGCAGTTCTAATTGTTATTAATTATGTCATCCGTGTCTAAATCTTTAAGATTTAGACACATGTTTTTAAACCATAACTATAAGCGGCAAAGCCGCAAAATTAAATCAGGAAGAAAACTATGAGTAGTAATGATCGTGATCGTGGTCGCGGAGAAAGCGATGACGGTTTTATCGAAAAATTGGTTGCCGTTAATCGCGTTTCTAAAACCGTTAAAGGTGGTCGTCAATTTACTTTCACCGCATTGACAGTAGTTGGTGACGGCGCAGGCAAAATTGGCTTTGGTTATGGCAAAGCACGCGAAGTGCCGGTCGCTATCCAAAAATCAATGGAATATGCCCGCAAGGCAATGATCAATATCGATTTGAACGACGGTACTTTGTGGCATGCCGTTAAATCGGGCCACGGCGCGGCGCGTGTGTTCATGCAGCCAGCTTCTGAAGGTACCGGTGTTATCGCAGGCGGTGCCATGCGCGCCGTGATGGAAGCGGTCGGTGTTAAAAACGTTTTGGCGAAAGCCGTCGGTTCACGCAATCCAATTAATTTGGTTCGCGCCACCATCAAGGGCTTGAGTTCCATGCAATCGCCTAAATTTATTGCAGCCAAGCGCGGCAAAAAAGTAGAGGAAATTACTCATGTCTGATAAAACCGTTACCGTCCGTTTGGTTAAAGGCTTGCGCGGCGCTCAAGGGCGTCATCGCTTATCGGTTAAAGCGCTCGGCTTGAATAAAATCAACGACGTTCGCGTATTGAAAGATTGCCCGCAAGTGCGCGGCCTGATCAACACAGTTCATTACCTGGTTCGTGTCGAAGACTGAACGAGTCAAGGAGAATTATTATGCGTTTGAATACATTGAAACCTGCTGACGGTGCCCGCCAAGAGCGTCGCCGCGTTGGTCGCGGTATCGGTTCGGGTTTAGGTAAAACTTGCGGTCGCGGCCACAAAGGTTCGTTTGCGCGTTCCGGTAAAGGCAAGATCAAGGCTGGCTTCGAAGGCGGTCAAATGCCTTTGCGCAAGCGTATGCCTAAAGTAGGTTTTCGCTCGAAATTGAAATTTGATACTGCTGAAGTCTTGTTGTACCAATTAGACAAGCTGGAAGCCGGTGAAATCGATTTCGCCAGCTTGCGCGCAGCAGGCTTGGTGCCGGCGAAAGCCAAGCAAGCCAAAATTGTGAAAAAAGGCGACATCACCAAGAAGTTCGTACTCAAAGGTGTGATGTTCACCCCAGGCGCCAAGGCAGCTATTGAAGCTGCTGGCGGCAGCATCTCGGAGTAAGACTTTGTCGCAAGCTAATTCTGCAGCAGGTGCATTAAGCGGGCTCGGTAAATTTACCGAGCTACGCACTCGTTTGTTGTTCGTGCTGTTTGCCTTGATTGTCTATCGTATTGGTAGCCACATTCCGGTGCCGGGTATTAATCCCAAAATGCTCGAACAATTAATGAATGCGCAGAAAGGCACCATCGTTGACATGTTTAACATGTTCTCCGGCGGTTCCTTAAGTCGTTTTAGCTTGTTTGCCTTGAATGTCGTTCCCTACATTTCGGCTTCGATCATCGTGCAGTTGATGGGCCAGATTTATGGCCCGTGGAAGGCAATGAAAAACGAGGGCGAGAGCGGACGGCGCAAGCTGACCCAGTATTCACGCTACGGCGCATTATTTCTGGCCGTTGTTCAAGCTTATTTTCTTGCATCACAACTACAAACCTCGGCCAATGTGGTTTATGCACCAGGCCCCGGCTTTGTATTCACTGCTGTGGTTTGCTTGAGTGCAGGTACCATGTTCCTAATGTGGCTTGGTGAGCAAATCACCGAACGCGGCATTGGTAACGGCATCTCCCTGATTATTTTCGCCGGTATTGTCGCGGGCTTGCCCGCCGCCGTTGGTAATGTGCTGACCCAGGTAAGTGATGGGAGTATGGATGCTTTCGTTTTGCTAGTGATTGCATTTTTAGTGGTCGGGGTTATCTTCTTCGTTGTATTTATGGAGAAAGGTCTGCGCAAGATCACCGTAAATTACGCACGCAAGCAAGGCGGACGTCAGGCGTACATGAATCAGAATTCGCATCTGCCACTGAAATTGAATATGGCTGGTGTTATTCCGCCGATCTTTGCTTCCAGTCTGATTTTGTTCCCGGCCACAATTTCAACCTGGATGAGCAGCGGTTCTGCGCTCGTCACTGATGAAACTTGGCGTGGTTCTGCTTATCGTGGTCTGCAAACGGTGGCTGAATCTTTAGGCCCTAATCAGCCGCTGCATATGCTGCTTTATGGTGTGATGATTATTGGTTTCGCGTTCTTCTACACCGCCTTGGTGTTTAACTCGCAGGAAACTGCTGACAATCTTAAAAAGTCGGGTGCTTTGATTCCGGGTATTCGTCCGGGTAAGGCGACTGGCGAGTACATTGATAATGTACTGACTCGTTTAACACTGATCGGCGGCCTATATCTGGTGCTGGTTTGCTTGATGCCGGAGTTTCTCCGTGCAGGTTTCAATGTGCCGTTTTATTTTGGCGGTACATCCTTGTTGATTGTGGTCGTAGTGGTAATGGATTTTACCGCTCAGATTCAAGCTCATATGACGTCACACCAATATGAGGGCTTGATGAAGAAGGCCAACTTAAAAGGTGGCCCCCGCGGTTTACGCGGATAAGGTCACAAGATGGGCGGCTCGCGCGGCGGCTTCGCACGCGGGTAAGGTTTGTTAGTCCCTGCGCTAGAGTAGCGCGGGGGGATGTAATGGGTGGCCTTGGCTGCGCAAAATATCAACAAATTCTTGTCGCCGGAGCATGGGCACACTCCCCATGCCAAGTTTTCAGTGCTTTTTAGCGCAGGGGACTTATATATGTTACGAAGCCCTGTTATACTTTTCGATCAACTACGCTCAATCAGTTTGGAGATAACGTAATGGCACGCATTGCGGGCGTCAATTTACCCGTGCAAAAGCACGCTGTAATTGGCTTACAAAGTATTTATGGCATCGGACGTACGCGTTCGAAGCTGGTTTGTGAAGCGGCAGGGGTAACTCCTTCTGTCAAAATTCGTGACTTGACCGAAACTCAGGTGGATAGCCTGCGTGCGGAAGTCGCTAAGTTCATCGTTGAGGGTGACCTCCGTCGTGAAGTGGGCATGTCCATTAAACGTCTGATGGATCTTGGCTGCTATCGCGGTCTGCGTCATCGTCGTGGCTTGCCGATGCGTGGTCAACGTACCCGCACCAATGCACGGACCCGTAAGGGCCCACGCAAAGCTATCAAGAAATAAGGGATAGCCAATCATGAATAAACCAGTAGCTAAAACCAAGAAGAAGATCAAGCGCATCGTCACTGACGGCGTCGCCCACGTCCACGCTTCTTTCAACAACACCATCATCACCATCACCGACCGTCAGGGCAATGCCTTGTCGTGGGCGACTTCGGGTGGCGCGGGTTTCCGCGGTTCACGTAAGTCCACACCGTTCGCAGCTCAGGTTGCCGCTGAAAAAGCCGGCAAAACTGCACTTGACTACGGCGTGAAAACCTTGGAAGTTCGCATCAAAGGCCCAGGCCCAGGTCGCGAATCTGCCGTGCGTTCATTGAATGCTGTCGGTTACAAGATCATGAACATCATCGACGTTACCCCAATCCCGCACAACGGGTGCCGGCCGCCTAAAAAACGCCGCGTCTAAGGGATAGGAGAATAAATAATGGCTCGTTATATTGGTCCCACCTGTAAACTCGCTCGTCGTGAAGGCGCTGATCTCTCTTTGAAGAGCCCGGCACGCGCGATTGATTCCAAGTGCAAACTCGAACAAAAACCGGGTCAGCACGGCGCCGCCAAGAAAGGCAAATTGTCTGACTACGCTACCCAGTTGCGTGAAAAGCAAAAGGTAAAACGTATCTACGGTTTGTTGGAGCGTCAGTTCCGCAACTACTACAAAAAAGCCTCGACCAAGAAAGGCAACACCGGCGAAACATTGCTGCAAATGCTGGAACAGCGTTTGGACAATGTGATCTATCGCATGGGTTTTGCCGTTACCCGCCCGCAAGCACGCCAATTGGTGTCGCATAAAGGCGTTCTGGTTAATGGTAAATCGGTCAATCTGCCGTCATTTCAAGTGAAAGCGGGGGACAGTATCCAGTTGTCCGAGCGCGCACAGAAATATTTGAACGTGCAGGAAGCTCTCACACTGAATCAGCAAATGGATTTGATTCCTGGTTGGTGTGAAGTGGACGCCAAGAAATTTAGTGGCGTCTTTAAATCTGTACCTGACCGCGCCGATCTGCCTTCCGATATTAACGAAGCGCTGATCGTCGAACTGTATTCGAAGTAATTTTTAGGAGTGTCGCTGTCCATGACGGTTTCCGCCCACCAGGTGCTGCGCCCACGCGGCCCCAATATCGAACGCCTAGGTCTCAATCGCGCCAAAGTGGTTATCGAACCACTAGAACGCGGTTACGGTCACACGCTCGGCAATGCCTTGCGTCGCGTCCTTTTGTCATCCATCCCCGGCTTTGCCATTACGGAAGTCGAAATGGATGGCGTGTTGCATGAATACACCACTGTTGAAGGCTTGCAAGAAGACGTACTTGAAGTTCTATTGAACCTTAAAGACGTTGCTATTCGCATGCACACAGCTGAATCCACCACTTTAACTTTGCAAGCGCAAGGCCCGGGTGTGGTAACAGCTGCTGATATCAAGACCGATCATAATGTCGAAATTTTGAACGGCGAGCACGTAATTTGCACGCTCACCAAAGACACCGCCATTAATATGCGTCTGAAAATCGAACGTGGTTTCGGCTATCAGCCTGCGGCCGCACGCCGTCGTCCTGATGATGAAACCCGTACCATTGGTCGTTTGATGCTCGATGCGAGTTTCTCGCCGGTACGCCGTGTTGCCTATGCTGTTGAAGCCGCTCGCGTTGAACAACGCACCGACTTGGACAAATTGGTTCTGGATATCGAAACCAATGGCACCATCGATGCTGAAGACGCTATTCGTACAGCCGCTGATATTCTGACCGATCAATTGTCAGTGTTTGGCGACTTCACACAGCGCGATCGCAATGCAGCCAAGCCTGCGGCTTCTGGCGTTGATCCGGTGCTCTTGCGCCCGATCGATGATCTGGAATTGACCGTGCGTTCGGCGAACTGCCTTAAAGCGGAAAACATTTACTACATCGGTGATCTGGTACAGCGCACTGAAGTGGAATTATTGAAAACACCAAACCTCGGCAAGAAGTCACTCACTGAAATTAAAGAAGTGTTGGCCTCGCGCGCTTTGGCTCTCGGCATGAAGTTGGAAAACTGGCCACCCGCCGGTCTTCAACAAGGCATGATGGGCTGAGCCCGGATATTTAAGGAATACGACCATGCGCCACCAAAAATCAGGACGTAAATTTAGCCGTACCAGTTCACATCGTAAAGCGATGTTTACCAATATGGCAGCGTCCCTAATCAAGCACGAACTCATTCGCACTACCTTGCCAAAAGCAAAAGAACTGCGTCGCGTTGCCGAGCCCTTAATCACCATCGGTAAAATTGATGGCCAAGCTAATCGTCGTCTTGCGATGTCGCGTCTTAGTGATAAAGAAGCGGTCGGTAAATTGTTCGTTGAACTCGGCCCACGTTACAAGGAACGCCAAGGTGGTTACTTGCGTATCATGAAATGCGGCTTCCGTGACGGCGACAACGCACCGATGGCTTATGTTGAGTTAGTGGATCGCCCGATTTCTGCGGTTGCCACTTCTGAATAAGTTGAATGCTTAGTCTTCTGAAAAAACCCGGCTTTGGCCGGGTTTTTTTATGATGTTTTTTATAGTTACTTTTTTGAATAATCCTATGGTCCACAGCCAGCTCCCGTGATTAGAAAATCATAGGCAATCTTCATCCCCGAGTGCTTTTATCGGGGACGCAGTGAATGATGCATTCAAGCAACGACGCTGGGTCCGCGCCTGCGCGGGGATGACAAAGCTCTAATATTGAAAACGCGCTAAATAATCCGCTGAAATCAACACAAGATTGGGATTATTCAGAGGATTCGCTATATAGGTATATTCAAAAAAATCACTACCGGAACTGCATGACTTGCGTTACTGTCATATGTATTCCTAGCCATTATTTATCGCCATGAAACTCAATCCTTTTGCCTGGTCCTTTCGCGTTCAATTTCTTTTTGGTTTTATTACTTGTGCAGCCTTGTTAGCGTACGCCTTGTATGCCGATAAAATATTGGGCTTCGAACCTTGTCCGCTTTGTATTTTTCAGCGCATTGCGTTTGTTGCGCTCGGTGTTGTCGGTTTGCTGGGTGCTTTGCATAATCCAAAATCACGGGGTGGCCGAGCGGTTTATGGTGTGCTTGCACTAATCACAGGCGGTATTGGTATCTATCTGGCCGGGCACCATGTTTACCTGCAGCATTTGCCACTCGATCAAGTGCCGTCCTGTGGCCCGGGTCTAGGCTACATGATGGAAGCCTATCCGGGAAAATTTGAACTGATCAAGGAAGTGCTTAAAGGCTCGGGTGAATGTGCCGAAATTAACTGGACATTCCTTGGGCGGTCGATGCCGGAATGGACACTACTTTGTTTTGTTTTATTGACCACCGGCGCGGTATTCGCAGCCTTTAAAAAACGTAAAGAGCGGAAATGAACTACAACTTATCCAATAATGCCTCCATGAATATTGACGAATCCAATATGAATAATTCCGACACCCATGCAAGTAATTGGACACCGGATACTTGGCGTACACGCTCTGCCTTGCAACAACCAAACTATCCGGATTTGGCTGCATTGGAAGGTGTGCAAAACGAATTGGCATTGCTGCCGCCACTGGTAACTTCCTGGGAAATTCTGGCACTAAAAAAGCAATTGGCCGAAGCACAGGAAGGTAAACGCTTCCTGTTGCAGGGTGGCGATTGCGCTGAAAGTTTTTCCGACTGCGAATCTGGCCTGATTTCAAATCGTCTTAAAGTGCTGCTGCAAATGAGCCTAGTGCTGGTGCACGGTTTACGCTTGCCGGTAGTACGAGTAGGACGCTTCGCAGGTCAATATGCCAAGCCGCGTTCTACCGATACCGAAACCAAAGATGGCATCACGCTGCCGAGTTATCGCGGTGATTTTATCAATCAACCCGAGTTCACCGAAGCCGCTCGTATACCCGATCCGCGCCGCATGGTGAAAGGTCATGCGCGTTCGGCAATGACCATGAATTTTGTACGTGCCTTGATCGATGGTGGTTTTGCCGATTTGCATCATCCGGAATACTGGGATCTTGATTGGGTGAGTCACTCACCCTTGTCGGACGAGTATCACAAGATGGTAGAAGCAGTCGGCAACGCCGTCCGTTTTATGGAAACCATTTCCGGTGTTGATTTGCATAATCTGAATCGTGCTGATTTTTATACCTCGCATGAAGCTTTGTTATTGCCTTACGAGCAAGCCTTGACGCGCAAAGTACCGCGTCAAAATGGCTGGTTTAATTTGTCCACGCATTTTCCGTGGATTGGCATGCGAACCGCCGATATTGATGGCGCGCATACTGAGTATTTCCGTGGCATACGCAACCCAATAGCCATCAAGATTGGTCCATCGGTAACTCCTGACCAGTTGTTAAAATTAGCCGATGTGTTGAATCCTGAAAACGAAGCCGGACGACTGACCTTTATCCAACGCATGGGCGCAACCAAAGTGACCGAAAAGTTGCCACCTCTGGTGAAAGCCATTCAAGCCGAAGGCAAAAATGTTTTATGGATTTGCGACCCGATGCATGGCAATACCGAAAGCACATCCAATGGTTATAAAACCCGCCGCTTCGATAATATTCGCAGTGAACTCGATCAAAGCTTCGACGTTCATGCCGCGCTTGGCTCACGGCTCGGCGGCGTGCATCTTGAGCTAACCGGCGAGAATGTCACCGAGTGTTTGGGCGGTGCACGCGAATTAACCGAGATTGATCTTGAACGTGCTTATACCAGTACGGTTGACCCGCGCATGAACTACGAACAATCGCTGGAAATTGCGATGTTGATTGTACGCAAGCGCTCTGCACTGGGTTTGGCGGCATAATTAACTTAAGGTTATATAGATGCGTTTAATTATATTTTTATTTTTTTACTCAGTATTTATGGCAAGCGCATTTTCCGCGGACGCTGCTATCGAGGCTCCACTTTCTGATTGTTCGGGAATAACACCACAAAAAATTGCTCCGCGTTATCCATTTCAGGCGCTAAGGGATAGAAAAGACGGGGAAGTCATTGTCGCAGTCTGGATAGACAAGTGTGGGCGTGCAGTGAAGTCAGAAGTGTTCAAAAGCAGCGGTAATAAATTACTTAACTCAGCTGCACTCGAGGCGGCAGGTAAGTCGGTTTTCAGTCGTGCTAATGATTTAGATCAAGAATTGTCACGAATAGAAGTGCCTTACAAATTCACCTCTGATAAAAAAGAATATAAATCCGAAAAAGTATTGTGGCCTGCTAGTCATAAAAAAGCCTATTTTGTCCTAGACGAAACGCCCATGCAGTTTGAGACGGTTCAAGAGGCTAAAGCCAAAATAGGTTCAGAACCTTATCGCCTAATAAGCTGGCGACCAGTGCAGCAGATGATGCAAATAAATAACGAGGATGGCGATATTTGGTTATTTCTTGCTGACAATGTGACGTACAAATACAAAGTGGCGGCCCATTATCACCGAATTTCTGCTGAAAAGCCGACAGTGAATGTGCAAGTTTTATGTGATCCTGCAATTCTGGATTGTGGAAAAATGAAAGCCACTTTATTGAAATCCGGCTTGCTGCCGTTTGCCAAAAGCTTGAATGAATAAATTATGAAGCAGTACTAGATAACCTGCTCGGCAATCCCCGCATCAATTAAAAATAATCCCTGGAAGTTGCCGTGTTGATTGTGCGGAAACAATATAGGAAAAACCGAACACCCTATGATTAAATGGTGTTCGGTTTAGTGATTAACTTATTCGCCTTGCGCCTGTGAATAACCACGGACTCCATCAAACTCATAGAGATTTTCGGTTTTTACTGCGTCCAGGGAATCGTTGGTAATACGTGATAGTAGATGGCTAATAGCATGCGTATTGCGCTCGTTGCCATTTATCAGAAAGCGGCAACGCCAGTGGTCGGCACATATCGTCTGTAGATTTCCCTGTGGAAATACTTTCACACCACGGTTGGTAATCAATGACAAACTGAATTCGGGACCGGCAATTTTTTCTAATTGATGCCCCAGGCTTTCCGGGTTGCGCTCGTCTTTATCCCAGTTCAAAAATACATCGACACCAACCAGTTTTTTGACGGACTTGGTGGCGTGTACCGGAGAAATATCAAGACGATTGTTTGGCTCGCGTGCTTGTTCTGGATAGTCCACAGCGACAAGTTTCTGTGGTGTTTTGCCTAGGCGCTCGATAATGGCTTCGGCAAATTCGCGTGTACCTAATTTTTTCGTGCTGATGCCATCGCGATAAATATCCGCAGTGTGCAGTCCTTCTTCGAGCGTCAATAGCCAGGCATTCTGGATTTTGCTTGCAGCCGCATTTCTACCAAGATGTACCAGCATCATTACCGCTGATTGCAGCAGGCCCGACGGGTTCGCAATATTTTTGTCGGCAATATCCGGGGCTGAGCCATGCACGGCTTCAAACATGGCGCAGGTCTTGCCAATATTTGACGAGCCCGCCAAGCCAATCGAACCTGCAACTTCGGCGGCAACATCAGAAAGAATGTCGCCATATAAATTGGTCGTCACCACCACATCAAAGTCATTGGGACGGCTAGCCATTCTTGCCGTGCCGATATCAATAATCATGTGATTGTTTTGAATGTCGGGGTACTCCAAGGCAATTTCATCAAAGACTTTATGAAAAATGCCATCGGTCATTTTCATGATGTTGTCTTTTGTCATGCAGGTAACTTTTTTGCGTCCGTGTGCTTTTGCATACTCAAAAGCATAACGGACAATACGCTCGCAACCCGGGCGGGTCACCAATTTCAGGCATTGATAGACCTCTTCGCTTTGTCGGTGCTCAATGCCGGCGTAAGTATCTTCTTCGTTTTCCCGAACAATGACGACATCCATCTTTTTATGCATCGATGTCACATAGGGAGCATACGAGGTACATGGGCGAAGATTGGCGTACAGCCCCAGTGTTTTTCGCATGGTGACATTCACACTCTTATAGCCACCGCCTTGCGGGGTGGTGATGGGGCCTTTCAATATCACGCCATGTTTTTTTATGGCTGCCCATGTATCCTCGCCAATGCCTGATAATAAGCCCGAGTTGTAGGCTTTTAAGCCGACAGTGACCGGTTCAAAGTGCAAGTTAGGGTCAGCGGCCCGCAAGATTGACAGTGTGGCTTCCATAATTTCCGGACCGATGCCGTCGCCTGCGGCAACGGGTATCGTACAGGCAGGTAAATAATGCGAAACTTCTTTAACTTGAGCAGACATGGGGGTTCTCCAGTGAGTACTAAAACATGACATATAATTCATGCAATATAATACAGGAATAATAATGCCTGTCAATAAAGTCAATAAAGTCAATAAAGTCAATAAAAAACCCGCGCCAATTCAAATAGCTTCGACTACCGAGGCCAGCTGGACTTTTTTAAGCAACCACACCCATGTGCTGGTGTGTTTGGCGGGAAATGAGGAGTTCACCGTGCGTGATATTGCCAGCGAGGTAGGCATTACCGAACGTGCAGTGATGCGCATTTTGTCGGATCTAGAGGCTGGCGGCGTGCTGGAACGGGAGCGTGATGGTCGGCGTAACCGTTATCGTATTGATGTGAAAATGCCATTGCGGCACCCATTAGAACAACATTGCACGATCGGCGATATTCTCGCACTGGTGAATGGTTCGCCTTCTAGTAAAGCGAAGCGACCAAAAAAATAATCGAGTCCTAGAGCTTAACGCCACAAATCCCAGGTCAGTTTAATAATCAGCAGGCACACTACGACAAGAAAAAAAGCGCGGATAAATCCCTGACCTTTTTTGATCGCGATGTGGCTTCCGATATAACTGCCCATCATATTGCCGATGATGAGTGGTATTGCCAAAGCCCAAATTACAAAGCCGGAAAATAATAAAACCGTCCATGAGCTTAAATCGGCGGCAACATTGCTGGCTTTTGAAATAGCGGACGAACGCAGAAAATCCATGCCCAGTACACTGACGAAAGCGAATACCATCAAAGTTCCAGTACCGGGACCAATCAGGCCATTATAAAAACCGCAGGCAGCGCCCACGCTCGCGGCCGCAATACTTTCATGTTTGCCCTGATAACGCGGGATATGCAAATTACCTAAATCTTTTTTGAAAGCGGTGTAAATCGCCAGCAATACGCACATGGAAAGCACAATCCATTTCAGCACTTCCTTATCCATCGCCTTGGCAAATTGCACGCCGATAGCAGAAGCAATTAATGCCGCAAGACAGGCGGGAACAACAAGCTTCCATGAAATACGGATCCGGCGGAAATAATTCCAAGCGGCGACACTGGTGCCAAGTATCGAGCTGGTGCGTTGCGTTGCAATCAATTGCAAAATATTGAAGCCAGGATGCAGGTTCAACATGGTCGGCGTAAGAATGAGACCACCACCACCGACGATGCTATCGAGAAACCCGGCGGCAAAACCGGCGAGCGCGGTGAGTAGCCATAGTGTGGAGTCAATTTGCAATTTGATTTCCTCGCCTGTGTTGAATCGTAGAAGCGATGTAAGCCGCGAATGTCTGGAGATTCGTGGCTGTCAGAAACATTCGCGGCTTACACCGCTCCTACGAACGTAACATTTTACACATACAAAAAACCCGCCTTTCGGCGGGTTTCATATTCGAATTAACAAAACAAAAATTAACCGCGATTCGCTTTTTTACGATCATTTTCGGTGCGTTCTTTTTTACGCAGGCGAATCGCGATCGGAGTGACTTCGACCAGCTCATCATCCGAAATAAATTCGAGTGATTGTTCCAGCGAGAATTTAATCGCAGGCGTCAGACCTTCATCAAAATCTTTGCCCGAGGCGCGGAAGTTGGTGAGCTGTTTGGCGCGCAGGGCATTGACGGTGAGGTCATTGTCTTTGGAATGGATACCAACGATTTGGCCTTCGTAAATTTCTTCACCTGGCTCAACCAACAAACGACCGCGTTCTTGCATGGCAATTTGCGCGTAGGCAGGCGATGGGCCAGTACCGTTGGAAATCATCACGCCATTCTGGCGTTCAGCGATGGCGCCTTCCGAGCGCGGACCGTAATGGTCAAACACATGGAATAACAATCCGGTGCCGGCGGTAATAGTGCGGAATTCGGTTTGGAAGCCAATCAAGCCACGGGCAGGGATCATGAAATCAATACGCACGCGACCTTTGCCGTCGGGTTCCATATTGGTCATCTGAGCACGGCGCTCGCCGAGGCGTTGCATGACGCCGCCCTGGAATTGTTCTTCCAAATCGACCACCAAACTTTCGATCGGCTCCATTTTCTGGCCATCGACGATTTTGATGATGACTTCCGGGCGCGATACGGCTAATTCGTAACCTTCACGACGCATAGTTTCAATCAAGATTGAAAGATGCAGCTCGCCACGACCGGACACTTTGAATTTATCGGCATCATCGGTTTCTTCAACTTTTAATGCCACGTTATGTTGGGCTTCGCGCATCAAGCGGTCACGTAACTGACGCGAGGTCAGGAACTTGCCGCCGCTGCGGTCTTTATTGCCGGCAAACGGAGAGTTGTTGACTTGGAAAGTCATGCTGATGGTCGGCTCATCGACGGTCAATACCGGCAATTGCTCAGGTGCTTCAACGGCGCAAATGGTTTCCGAAATACTTAAATTTTCAATGCCGGAAATAGCGATGATGTCGCCCGCTTGCGCTTCTGGCACATCAATACGTTCCAGGCCCATAAATCCCATGACTTGCAGGACTTTGGCTTGGCGAACCTTACCGTCTCTTGCCACGACAGCTACGGGCATATTGGTGCGGACTTTGCCGCGCTGTATGCGGCCAGTACCGATAATGCCGACGTAGTTACTGTAGCTGAGCGAGGTGACGCGCATTTGGAATGGGCCTTCCAGATCGACTGGCGGCGGTGATACGTGGTCCACGATCGCCTGGAACAGGGGTGTCATGTCGCCGGAGCGGACTTCCGGGCTTAGGCCGGCATAGCCATGCAACGCAGAGGCGTAAACGGTATGAAAGTCGAGTTGCTCGTCGGTAGCACCAAGGCGGTCAAACAAATCAAAGGTTTGATCCAGTACCCAATCAGGGCGTGCGCCCGGACGGTCAACCTTGTTCACTACAACGATTGGCTTGAAGCCCATCGCGAAAGCTTTCTGGGTGACGAAGCGGGTTTGCGGCATCGGGCCGTCCATGGCATCCACCAGAATCAATACTGAATCGACCATCGACAATACGCGCTCTACTTCGCCACCAAAGTCGGCATGGCCAGGAGTATCGACGATATTGATGCGGTATTCCTCGCCTTCAGGCGATTTCCAGCGAATAGCAGTGTTTTTCGAGAGAATGGTAATGCCGCGCTCTTTTTCGAGATCGTTGCTGTCCATGACGCGTTCGGTAACGACAGCGCGTTCGCTGAAGGTGCCGGACTGCTGCAGCAGCTTATCAACGAGGGTGGTTTTGCCATGGTCAACGTGGGCGACGATGGCGACATTACGGATTTTTTCAATAGACATGGCGATAGGGCGCCGATGAGCGCCAACTGGTTGGGAATTTAGCCGCCGATTATAGCTGGAAACCGGCCCGATGAGCTGAGTAATTGCTCCTTGTGGCAGAATAGGCGTCCAGAATTTACGAACAGACACATAAGGACACCCTGATGAGCGACCTGATTGCCACTTTTACCACCGCACGCGGCCCGATTCGCGTCCGTTTATTCGCCGATAAAGCCCCGGTTACCGTGGCGAATTTCGTGAATCTTGTCCAGCGCGGCTACTACAACGGCCTGAATTTCCATCGCGTTATTCCCGATTTCATGATTCAGGGCGGTTGCCCACGCGGCACTGGCACCGGCGGCCCAGGCTACAAGTTTGAAGATGAATGCCATGCCGGCGCGCGCCATGACAAACCCGGTGTGTTGTCGATGGCCAATGCCGGACCGGGCACCAATGGCTCGCAATTTTTTATTACGCATACAGCAACCTCATGGCTCGATGGCAAACACACCGTGTTTGGCGAAGTGATAGATAGCAATGATCAAAAAGTAGTCGATGCCATCAAGGGCAGCGACATACTCGAAAGCATCACGATTGAAGGTGATGCTTCTGCACTACTGGCTTCGCAAGCTGCCCGCATTGCCGAGTGGAACAAAGTGTTAGACGCAGCGTAATTTTTATAGTGCGTGAAACAAAAAACGGAGCCAATGGGCTCCGTTTTTTTAGAGATTTTAATCGTAGGAGCGAGCTCTGCTCGCGAAACAGACTGCGATAGACTCCAATTGTAGCAGCGAGTTCTACTCGCGATACAGATTACGGCAGACCTTTCGCGAGCAGAGCTCGCTCCTACAATATACAGATTCCGGCAGAGCTTTCGCGAGCAGAGCTCGCTCCTACAAGATGCAGATTACAGCAGAGCTTTCGCGAGCAGAGCTCGCTCCTACAAGATGCAGATTGCGGCAGAGCTTTCGCGAGCAGAGCTCGCTCCTACATGTACACTTATTTCGTAAAACGAAAACTATCGAACATTTTATTGATTGCGCTTATGTCACGGCCATAATAATGTTCTTGCGGGGCAATCCAGTACATTACATTCAAACGGCCATTGCGTTCGACCGCGCCAGCGGTGCCTTTATAAATCAAACCGTCCTGATTGGTCATGGTGACATCAAAACGCAGGCCGTCGATATTGCCGAATTTTGCTGGCCGTAAATTACTGCCAGACACTTGGGCGAAGCCGCCTTCACGCCAGCCATCGAGCATAATGTTTTGAAGTTCATCGGGCCGCATGCCGGGTTTGAACCAGGGGCCATCCGGGCGGCGTTTTCGCTCGCGTCCCGACAAAAAAACATGCTCGTTGGGTTTTACTTTTGAAATAAAAATAAATTGATTTAACGGGCTACCATCAATCGTCCATAACTGTGCGCGGGGATATTTCATCCGCGCCCAATCCAGGCTTGAATCGACGGCCATATCGTCAAATATTTTGATGCCTTCGCTGGCGGTAACTAAACGTCCGCCTTGGGAGGCGCAGGAAACCAGCAATAAAAAAACTGATGCAATAAATATTTTGGTGAATAATTTTTTCATTGCATAGTCTCCATTTGCTTCAAGTAGCTTTCAATAAAACCACGGTCCTGCGCTTCCGGGCTTTTTGCCAAATACGATTGCAGATTTTTGATGGCATCCGGGAATTGCTTGCTGTCGCGCAGCGCCAGTCCATTTTCGCGCCATGCTTCTGCCGGTGCGCCGGGTTCGGTAATGGCTTGTGCATAGAGTTTTATGGCTTGAGCGCGATCATCGTTTTTATTTCGTTGCCTATAGGCTTCGCCTAAATAAAATGTGTACATGCCTGAATCAGCAGGGTCGGCAGTTTTTTTCAGGTCGCCGATAACTTGTACCGAAGTGTTATACATGCGCCGGGTCAATTCATTTTGTAACCATGGCTGCAAAAAGGGTCGCGTAACTTTTCTGTAAGCATCGCGGCCGGTTTCTTTACCGGGATTTGTAATGGCCGCTGCTGCGGCACGCACATCTTCTACGCGTTCTTTGGTTTGTGGATGGCTGGCAAAAACTGGAAATGGCTTTCCGTAGTCGCGTGCATTTTCTTCCCTCAGCATCGCTTCCCATAGTCGAACACTTGATTGAGGATCGTAGCGTTGTTCGCCAACAATTCTCATGCCAATTTTATCGGCTTCGCGCTCTTTGTCGCGACTAAATTTAGCCATCGACGCGCCACCAGCAATATTGGCGATCATGCCTGCCATTCCAGCACCGGCGCCCGCAGTTAAAATGCCGAAAGTACCTAAAAAAGCACTGCTTTTTTTCAGTTTCCGCCACTGTTGAATGCTATGGCGTTTTTTGTAGTGACCAAACTCATGTCCCATGATCAGAGCCAGATCAGCCTCGTTTTGCATCCTCAATAATGCACCGGTCCAAATAATCATGACGCCATTGGGTGCCATGGAGGCATTAAAAAACGGCACATCAAGAATATAGATTCGCAAGTCGTTGCAATAATCACTGGCGACTTTGCAAGCGACTCCTTTCACATAATTATTCAGTGCCGGATCGCGTACAAGAAAAGGGGATTTTTTTAGATATTCTTCCTGCCGATCAATAATGTACCAAAGCTCGGCTTCATCAGTATTGGCGGTCGGTCGGTCACCGGGTTGGGCATCTTCATACAAGGCCTGAGCATGAGCTTGATTGATGCAAAGCGCGATGCCTAATGCCAAAAAAAATGTATGTGAAAGGGCGTGACGAAGTTTCATAAAGGGAAGCCTTTCAGCATATTTTGTGCCGTTGCCGCCGCGCCTTGCTCGTCACGTAAATCGCCGGATTGTTTTGCCAGAAAATTAAACCAGACTACTTGGCCGGTGCGCAGATCGACCAAGGTCGTCACGCCTATTAGCTGGCCGCCGCCAATATCGCCCCCTAACAATAAAAGCCCAATCACCCGCAACGCTGCCTGGCCACCGCTGGTATAGCTGTCGCGTACATAGGTAAATAATGCGTAATCGGCGCCGGTTTGTTTTCGGATTTCTTCGACACCGGGGCCGAATGACCAATCAAGTTGCTTATTTTTTTTGGTGGCTAATTGCCCGCCCGGAGCTGTCGAAATAAAGATACTGACCGATACTGCATAGTTAAGACGAATCACCTGACCCAGTCGCGAACCAGGATCAAGGTCTTTAGGAATTATAAAATCAGGCAGTTGTTTGATTCGTCCGTTGCTGATTTTGGCTTTGATCGCCTGCGGGTATAGGCGACGTGCGGTTTCTGACCATGCCTGCCTCGGCTCTTGCACGCCGCCTGCGAGTACCTCGGACAATTCAATGTCCGGCTCAATCATCACCACGCTGCCTTCAATTTTGACGGGTTTTCCGTCCGGGCCCTTTAGGACGCGGCTTTGCGTGTAGGCGAGGCTATCAAAAGCGAGTAGCAAGAGCAGGGCAGCCACAAAAAACCTAGTAGTGCCAAGAACCAATAACTTTCGCATGCTCATCTCCCCCGATGGTGTGGTCTGAATTTAGCACCTCGGCTAGGCTTGGGCGATGGGGAGCTGTGATAAAATTCTGCGCGGCAAATCTTTCGTTTCATCCTCATTAAGGAATCGCAATGCTCCAACTCGCCAAACGCATGGGTCGCGCGAAGCCCAGCGCCATTATGGCCGTGGCCGAAAAAGCCAAAGCACTCAAGGCAGCCGGTCAAGACATTATTTCGTTCTCGATCGGGGTGCCCAATTTTCTTCCCGGCGAGCATGTGTACGCCGCCGCGAGAGAAGCGCTGAGCAAAGATTCCGGGCAGTATGGTTCTAATCGCGGTAGCGACGCCCTGTTGGATGCGTTCATCGCGCATATCGCCGAAATTGGTTTGACCGGATATGAGCGCAAACATTGCAGCACCGGCATTGGTGCCAAGCATGTTTTGTACTCGCTGGCCGAAGCATTGCTGGAAGAGGGCGATATCATTATGTATCCGTCGCCATACTGGACAACGTATCAAGATATCGCCGATATCGTGAATGCCAAGGCCGTGACATTGCCTTGTGCGGCTTCGCAAAATTATAAATTGCTACCAGCACAATTGGATGCCGCCATGGCGCTGCATCAGCCAAAAGTATTTTTGTTTAACAACCCGTCGAATCCGACCGGCATGGTTTACACGAAAGAAGAGGTTGAAGCCTTGGCAGAAGTGTTAGTGAAATATCCCAACACCTGGATTATTACCGACGACATTTACAACCGCATGGTGTTTGACGGCTTGGGTTATCACAATTTTGTGCATTCAAAACCTGAATTACGTGATCGTGTAATTTTTGTCGACTCACTTTCAAAAACCTATGGCATGCCGGGTTGGCGCGTAGGCTTTATGGCAGGGCCCGAATCGGTAGCGAAAGCACTCACCACATTGAATTCAAATCACATCACCAATATTCCTGAAATTGTTACCGCTGCTGCGGTGGCTGCATTAACCGGCCCGCAAACAGTACCGGCCGAAAAGAATATCGAATTCCAGAATAAACGCGATTTAGTGATTGCCGCTATGAATGCGATTCCGGGCGTGATTTGTCCGAAGCCGCAAGGCGCGTTCTATGTGTTTCCGGATATTTCCTGCGCATTCGGCAAAGCCCACGGCGTGAAAGACATTCATAACGACATCGATTTTTGCAATGTCTTGCTCGAAGCAAAAGGTGTTGCTTGCGTACCGGGTTCGGCCTTCGGTGAGCCGAAAGCTTTGCGTATTTCCTACACCTGCCCGACCGCTCAATTGGAACCGGGCTTGAAACGGATTCAGGAGTTTTTTGCCGAGTTGACGTAGGGTGGGCATGCGACCGCCATGGATGGCGGAAGTGTCGAAAATGCAGGAGCATTTTTCGACCCCACCTTTACCTTATATTTTTTTTAAATAACATCGGTGGGCGGTGCCCACCCTACGGAGTCTTTATATGAAATCCCCGATTCGCGTTGCTGTTACCGGTGCTGCCGGCCAAATTGGTTACTCGCTTGTTTTCCGTATTGCCTCCGGCGAAATGTTGGGTAAAGACCAGCCGGTCATTCTGCAAATGCTCGAACTGCCAATGGAAAAAGCCCAGGCCGCATTGCAAGGCGTGATGATGGAATTGGATGACTGCGCATTCCCCTTGCTCGCAGGCATGGTCGGCACCGACGATCCATTAGTCGCTTTTAAAGATGCCGACATTGCACTGCTGGTCGGTGCGCGTCCACGCGGCCCGGGCATGGAGCGTAAAGATCTGTTGCTCGAAAATGCAAAAATCTTCACCGTGCAAGGCAAAGCATTAAATGCAGTGGCTTCACGCAATGTAAAAGTATTAGTAGTCGGTAATCCGGCGAATACCAATGCTTACATCGCCATGAAATCGGCGCCGGATTTGAATCCGAAAAACTTCACTGCGATGTTGCGTCTCGATCACAATCGCGCACTGTCGCAATTGGCATCGAAAACCGGTAAGCCGGTCGGCGATATCCAAAAATTAATCGTTTGGGGCAATCACAGCCCGACCATGTATCCCGATTATCGTTTCGCCACCATTGGCGGCGCTTCAGTAAAAGACAGCATCAATGATGAAAGCTGGAATAAAGAAACCTTCATTCCGAAAGTCGGCAAGCGCGGCGCTGCAATTATCGAAGCCCGTGGCCTGTCATCGGCAGCTTCGGCGGCCAATGCTGCGATCGATCATATCCATGATTGGGTGCTCGGTACGGACGGCCACTGGGTCACAATGGGTATTGCCTCCGACGGTTCTTATGGCATTCCGAAAGACGTGATGTACGGCTTTCCGGTCACCTGCAAAAACGGCGAATACGAAATTGTGCAAGGTCTTGCGATTGATGACTTCAGTCGTGAACGCATGAACTTCACACTGAACGAGCTTGAAGAAGAGCGCGCTGGTGTGGCGGATTTGCTGTAACAAACCATGGGGTGCGCTCAAGCGCACCAAGAACGCTGCGACATTGCCAATGGTGCGCTTGAGCGCACCCTATGTGCTTGTTAAGGTCTGAATAATTTTCAAAAGGGTCTAGATGAAAACCTCTGCGATAAAGTTATGCATTCTATGCCTTGCATTGTGTCCAATGGCTTTGGCTCAAGCCGACACGCAGTTGGAAGGTACTGTCGTGCAGACGGGCTCGATTGAAGCCCCAGCACCTGTGGTCGCGCAGCCGACAATCAATCCGACGGCACCGCTTGAAAACAGTAATGTACCCGTGGTCGCTGCTTCGGAAAGTTTGAATCCGGTGCTTGAGAAAAAATGCTGGCCGCAAGCATCAGAAGACAAAAAATTGACGAAAGTGGGTTTTATCCAGTCGATGATTAAAATCACACAGGCTAGTCCGAAAGGGGTTTTCAAAACGGGCGATAGCGCTTTTGAAGTGGTTGCGCTGCCCATTTACAAGAAAGAATATCGTTTAGAAATTTCGCTAGTGTTCGATCATAACTTACGCAAGCAAAGCGAAATATTGGTCCCTTCGGTTGTTATCGTTGATGAGAGTTTTTGTGAAATTTCCGATTTCTCTAAGCTAAAGTTCACGCCAACCTATGGCGTATTTGCTGCAGTTGAAGTTGAAAAAGCATTTGTAATAATTCGTGATGAAAAACCGAAATATGCATTGATCTACACGGATGCTAGGTTTAGCAATTCAGAGGTGAATGTTACCAACGATTTTGGCTACGGAATTCAAAACCAGGAACGATTTCTAAGGGTTGCTTACGGCTACACCAATGTTCGAATAAACAAATAACCCACTCAATAAGAATTGAAAAGAAATAAACATGAACTCACCCGGTCAAAACTTTCGTACCGCCATCCAAGAAGAATCCCCGCTGCAAGTCATGGGCGCAATTACGGCGTATGCAGGTCTGATGGCCAAGCGCACAGGTTACAAGGCGCTCTATCTTTCGGGTGGTGGCGTGGCAGCTAATTCATTGGGCATGCCTGATCTTGGTATCAGCTCGATGGAAGATGTGCTTACCGATGCTCGTCGTATTGTCGAAGCCACCGATATGCCGTTGTTGGTTGATATTGATACCGGCTGGGGTGGTGCGTTCAATATTGCACGCACCATCAAATCCTGTATTCGTACCGGTATTGCTGCCGTGCATATGGAAGACCAGGTCGGTCAAAAACGCTGTGGTCATCGCCCCGGTAAAGAAGTGGTGTCGCTCAACGAAATGGTAGATCGCGTGCGTGCAGCGGTTGATGCCCGCACGGATGAATCATTCGTGATTATGGCGCGTACCGACGCAGCTGCCGTTGAAGGTATCGATGCCGCCATCGAACGCGCCTGTGCTTATGTGGAAGCCGGTGCCGATATGATTTTCCCCGAAGCGATGAAAACGCTCGAAGACTATCGGCGTTTCAAAAGTGCCGTGAAGGTGCCAATTCTGGCTAATCTCACCGAATTCGGCTCAACACCTTTTTTCACCACCGATGAACTGCGTGACGCCGGTGTCGATATGGCCCTGTATTGCTGCGGTGCGTATCGTGCAATGAACAAGGCGGCGCTAAATTTTTATGAAACCGTACGCCGCGAGGGAACGCAAAAAAATATTATCGACACTTTGCAAAGTCGTGCCGATTTGTATGACTTCCTGAATTACCACAGTTACGAAGACAAGCTCGATACCTTATTTTCGCAAAGCAATACAAAGGAATAAAAATGAGTGACGAAAATCAATCGGTATTACCAAAGCCAAAAAAATCTGTGGCTCTGAGTGGCACCGCTGCAGGTAACACAGCACTTTGTACGGTTGGTCGTAGTGGCAATGATCTGCATTATCGCGGCTATGATATTCATGATCTTGCGACGAAATCCAGCTTTGAAGAAGTTGCGCATTTGCTGGTGCATGGTGCGCTGCCGACATCATCGCAACTAACTGCCTACAAAACCAAATTGAAGCGTTTGCGTGGCTTGCCGGTGTTGGTCACCGAAGCCTTGGAATTAATCCCTGCCAATGCACATCCGATGGATGTATTGCGCACAGGTTGTTCGGTATTGGGCACGGTATTGCCTGAGCGCGAAACGCATCCTGAAAATGAAACCCGCGATATTGCCGATAAATTGATGGCGAGTTTTGGTTCGATGCTTTTGTATTGGTGGCATTTCACCCGCAATGGCCGTCGCATTGATTGCGAAACCGACGATGATTCCATTGCCGCACATTTTTTGCATCTGCTGCACGGCGAACCTTCCAGCGAATTGCATGCACGCTCGCTTGATCGCTCACTGGTGCTTTATGCCGAGCATGAATTTAACGCCAGTACTTTTGCTGCACGTGTGATTGCCGGAACCGGTTCGGATATTTTTTCCTGTATCACTGGAGGTATCGGTGCCTTGCGTGGTCCGAAACACGGCGGTGCCAATGAAGTCGCGATGGAGATTATTTCCCGTTATGGTTCAGCCGATGAAGCCGAAGCCGATATTCGCGCCCGTGTCGAACGTAAGGAAATCGTGATTGGTTTCGGACATCCGGTTTACACCATCGGTGATCCACGCAATCCGATCATCAAAGAAATTTCGCGCGAGCTTTGCAAGCAGGGCGGTAATCAAACCTTGTTCGACGTCAGCGAGCGTATCGAAAACCTGATGATGGATCTGAAGAAAATGTTTCCGAACCTGGATTGGTACAGCGCCTCGGCTTATCACATGATGGGAATACCCACTGCCATGTTCACGCCGCTATTCGTGATTGCACGCACCTCGGGCTGGAGCGCCCATGTGATCGAACAACGCCAGGACGGCAAGATTATTCGCCCGAGCGCCAATTACATCGGGCCGGAAGATCGCGAGTACGTGAGTATCGATAAACGATAATTCGTAGGGGCGCTGCTTGCTGCGCCCTATGTCAGATTGCCGCAGAGTTTGGGCGCAGCAAGCAGGCGCCCCTACGGAACATCAATAAAAAAACCCGTCCAGTTGCCTGGACGGGTTCCCGTATCGCTGTGATGCATACCGACGAGGACGGCATACAGCGCTACAACTGCTGGTTTATCGCTTCAGACGATCAACCTTGTAAAACGTGTGGTCACCAATCTTTGCCACTTCCGGATAACTGCTCCAGGTCGGGTTTGCCAAACTCCGTGCTGCAAAATGACTGGCGCCTGGAACGACTTCATGTCGCTTGCCGATGGGCTGTCGCCAATCTTTTTGTGAAGCAAACGCGACGTTCACCGCTTTCTGCCAAGCATCCAGCGACTTGAGCCGCACACCGGGCTTGACGATAGTGGGGGCAAACTGTTTCGGTGCGGTGACAACTTCGCAAACCGAATCACCCCAGCGACCATCATCGCGCCGACGCAATGCCACTTCTGCCACCGCACGTTGCCCGAGCTCGGACTGGTCGCGCGACTCCAGATATACCGTCGTTGCCAAGCATAAAGGGTCTGCCACAGGCTGTGGCAACATGCTGGACAACCACATCAAAAAAGATAACTTCATTCAACACACCTCTTGCACATTGCAATGTGCGCGCCACAATCGTCCGCACCGCTTTCGCAGTTGCACCGATTCTTTTAGTGAATCGGTGGAAGTGGCTTGTGGCCTCGCATTTTAGGATGGACGAACTTGAATCGTGAGCTGTTCGTTTCGCGCCACCCCTCAATAGAGGTTTGGAGCAAACCCCGCAACATGATGCCGCAGGGCCGGTTCGGGGCGAATCATACTCAGATCGCCCGAAAGTTTTGTGAATAAATTGTTCAAGTGCTTGATTTTGTTGGAGTGAATACTCCAAAGCTCGGCTAAGCGACGGGTTTTTCAGGGGTTTTTAGAGCACAAGCTGTGGATAGGTTTTTGTTAAGTTTTGTGAAATTAGCCAAATACTTGGCGCCAGATCGGTTTCTAGCGCCACTTCCTGCTTGAAGCCAAGATCAAAAACCTGCCGCCAAACGACTACCTTGACTAATCGCCCGTTTGGCATCGAGCTCGGCGGCGACATCGGCACCACCGATGAGGTGTGCAGATTTGCCGAGCGCCTTGAGTGGCTCAAGCAAAGTCCGCAATGGCTCCTGGCCGGCACAAATCACCACGTTATCCACTGGCAATGTTTGTTCGACGCCATTGATTTGAATGCGCAAGCCGGTGTCATCAACACCGAGATAAGTTACACCAGCCAGCATTTTTACGCCTTTTGCCTTGAGCGTGCTGCGATGAATCCAGCCAGTAGTCTTGCCGAGTTTCGCGCCGATTTTGCCTTCGGTTCTTTGCAATAACCAAACTTGCCGTGCGGGTGCTTCTGGTTCGGGTTTGGCGAGTCCGCCGCGGCCACTAAAATCGGGATTAACACCCCATTCGTGCATCCAGCGATCCTTATGCAGAGTAGAAGACTCGCCGTCGTGCACTAAAAATTCGCCGACATCAAAACCAATGCCGCCAGCGCCAATCACGGCTACTTTTTTGCCAGGCCTTACCTTGCCATTCAATACATCAATATAGGAGCAGACTTTATCGTGGTCGATGCCCGGGAAATCTATTTTGCGTGGTTTGATACCGGTCGCTAATACCACTTCATCGAATTCTTTCAGTGCATCAGCCTCGACCCGCATGCCTAGTCGTTGTTCGACTTTGTGTAGCTCGAGCTGTTTGCCAAAATATCTGAGAGTTTCGTAAAACTCTTCTTTGCCGGGAATCATTTTCGCTAAATTAAATTGCCCGCCAATTTTCGGACTGGCATCAAACAAGGTCACTTGATGTCCGCGTTCGGCGGCAACCGAAGCACAAGCCAAGCCAGCCGGACCGGCGCCGACGACTGCAATACGTTTTGGCGAGTTGGTCTTTGTGTAATTTAATTCTGTTTCGGCGCAGGCGCGCGGGTTTACCAGGCAGCTTGCAATCTTGCTTTCAAAGGCATGATCAAGACAGGCTTGGTTACAGGCGATGCAGGTATTGATTTCATCGCTGCGACCTTCACGAGCCTTGATCGCCCATTGTGAATCGGCCAGCAGCGGCCTTGCCATCGATACCATATCGGCTTGACCGCTCGCCAAAATATTTTCGGCGACGTCGGGCATATTGATCCGATTGGTAGCAATCAGTGGCAGGCGAATGTGCGGTTTTAATTTTGCAGTAACGCCGGCGAAAGCCGCGCGCGGTACCGAAGTAGCGATTGTCGGTACGCGCGATTCATGCCAGCCAATGCCAGTATTTATAATCGTGGCGCCAGCGTTTTCAATCGCCTTTGCCTGCGCCAGAATTTCATCCCAGGCCGAACCTTCATCGACTAATTCCAGCATCGACAAACGATAAATAATAATAAAATCCTTGCCGACTGCTTCACGTGTTCGCCGAACTATTTCAACCGCAAAGCGCATGCGATTTTCGGCATTGCCACCCCATTTATCGTCGCGTTTGTTGGTGCGCGGGCTTAAGAATTGATTAATCAAATAACCTTCCGAGCCCATTATTTCAACGCCGTCATAGCCAGCTTCACGTGCCAATTTTGCACAATTTACGAAGGCATTAATTTGTCTTTCGATACCCCAGTTGCCGAGAGTGCGAGGCTTGAAGGGATTGATCGGCGCCTGAATGCCGGAAGCGGAAACCGTGAACGGATGGTAGCCGTAGCGACCCGCATGCAAAATCTGCATGCAAATTTTGCCCTTTGCTTCGTGCACGGCTTTGGTCACGATGCGGTGCTTATGAATTTCCCAAGACCAGCTCAGCTTGCCGCCGAAAGGTTTCAGCCAGCCAACAATGTTCGGTGAAATTCCGCCTGTCACCATCAAGCCGACGCCACCCTCGGCACGTTCGCGAAAGTAGGCTGCCAATTTCGGAAAATCACCGCTTTTATCTTCCAGGCCGGTATGCATGGAGCCCATCAAAATACGATTGGGTAGCGTGCAATGGCCAAGATCGAGCGGGGCAAACAAATGTGGATAAGAGGTAGAGTTCATGTGCGACACATTTAAATAAAGTAGCCACGATGCCCTGAAAGCAAGATTTGCTCAAGTACATATCGCTTAAATCTGGCAAAATACCCACTTTCGACACAGCGCTGGAACCCGACCATGAGCCACCACGATATTCGCTCCGCCAAACGCCCCGACCCTGACCAAAGCATGGTCGATATCGCTAATTACGTTACCGATTACCGGATTGATTCGCCGGAAGCCTTCACCACGGCACGTTATATGTTGCTCGATTCTCTGGGCTGTTCAATGCTTGCGATGAAGCATCCCGAGTGCACCAAGCATCTGGGCCCGGTCGTGCCGGGCGCCACTATGACGGGCGGTGTTCGCGTTCCGGGAACTTCGTTTGAATTAGACCCCGTGCAAGCCGCCTACAATATTGGTGTGCAAGTGCGTTGGTTGGACTTTAATGACACCTGGCTGGCAGCGGAGTGGGGACATCCCTCCGATAATCTCGGTGCGATTCTTGCGGTGGCCGATTATCAAAGTCGCAAAGCAGAACGCGAAGGCGGCAAGCCGGTATTGATTCGTGACGTGCTTTCGGCGGCTATCAAGGCCCATGAAATTCAGGGTGCTTATGCTTTGAAGAATAGTTTCAATCGTGTCGGTCTGGATCACGTTATTCTGGTCCGCTTGGCTTCTACCGCTGTCACTACCTATATGCTGGGTGGCGGTAAAGAGGAAATTATTAATGCGGTCAGCCATAGCTGGATTGATGGTGGCGCGCTGCGCACGTATCGCCATGCGCCCAATGCAGGCCCTCGCAAGAGTTGGGCCGCCGGTGATGCCTGCCGACGTGCCGTAACGCATGCATTTAACGCCGTGAAAGGCTGCGTCGGCTACCCGAGTGCCTTGACTGCGAAAACCTGGGGCTTTGCCGATGTCATGTTCAAAGGTAACCAATTCCAGTTTGAGCGCCCATTTGGTGCTTACGTGATGGAGAACGTGCTATTCAAAATTAGCTTTCCTGCCGAATTCCATGCCCAAACCGCAGTCGAGTGCGCCATGCAGTTGCATCCGCAGGTAGCTGGCAAGCTTGACCAGATTGAGCGTATCGAGATGGAAACCCAGGAAGCAGGTGTTCGGATTATTGATAAAACCGGTCCGCTGGCGAACTATGCTGATCGTGACCATTGCCTGCAATACATGGTGGCTGTTCCGCTTATCTTTGGCCGTCTCACGGCCGATGATTATGCTGATGCGGTCGCAGCAGACCCGCGTATTGATGCTTTACGCGACAAAATGGTGGTGAAGGAAAACCCGCAGTTCACCACGGACTATTTCGATACCGAAAAGCGCTATATCGGTAATTCGATCCAGATCTTCTTCAAAGATGGCAGCAAGACCGAGAAAGTTTCGATTGATTACCCGATTGGGCACCGCGAACGCCGCGGTGAGGGCGTTCCGGTATTGCTCAAAAAATTCGAAGATGCCATTGGCAGCCACTTGTCAGCTAGCCAAGTGAAACAAATTTTGGCCCTGACCCGAGACACTTCCAAGTTTGAAAGTACCCCGGTTCACCGCTTCATGGATTTATTCGTGGTTTAAGTGTAAAGCTTGGCTTTTGTTGTTAATTTTGTTATCTTCACGTTAACGTACCGGATACAGGAACGTTGATTTTTAATTGTTGGCAGACACTAAACTGTTCTGTAAGCAAACTTATTTTGTCTTAACTAGTGAATTTGGAGCTAATTATGAAGAAGAAACTCCTGTGTTGCGCCTTGCTCGGTGCCATGTCTATGGCTCAATCAGCAATGGCCCAAGACTTTGATGACCGTTGGTATATTTCCGGCACCGTTGGCGTGTTGGGCACCGACAACGATCGTAACACCAGCAACGATGTCTTATTTGGCATAGGTGTTGGCAAGATGGTGTCACCGAATGTATCGGTTGATGTCGATCTTGATCGCACCAACACTACAATTGATCCATTACCTAACCGTGGCTGGGATCTCACCAGCCTAGGCGTTACTGGCCGTTACCATTTCATTAAGGAAGGCCGTAACTGGTGGCCCTACCTTGCTGCAGGTATCGGTGCACAAAAAAATAATTACGACGGCTTCGCTTCCACTTTTGACGGTAGTGCCAATTTGTTCGTCAAAGTGGGCGCTGGTCTCCAAGCTGATATAAGCGAACACGTAGACATGCGTTTTGAAGCCGGCGCCAAGTTTGATTTTAATGACGACTTTGGTGCTGGTCATTACACTGACCTATATGCAACCGCTTCTGTCTTGTTTGCCCTCGGCGATTTGCCAGCTGCAGTTGTCCCAGAAGCTCCAGCGGCCCCAATGCCTGAAGATTGTTCAACCAAAGACGATGATGGCGATGGCGTGAATAATTGCAACGATCGTTGCCCTAATTCACAAGCTGGCCAAGCTATCGGTCCTGACGGTTGCCCAGTGCCTTTGACCATTGATCTGAAAGGCGTGAACTTCGATTTCGATAAAGACACTCTGCGTCCTGACGCTGTTGTGATCCTCGACGAAGCTGCTGAAATCCTGAACAAGTACCCACAACTGAAAGTTGAAGTTGCTGGACATACTGACTCAGTCGGTAGCGAAGATTACAACCAAGGTCTGTCACAGCGTCGTGCACAAGTCGTGTTCAATTATTTGACCGGCAAAGGCGTTGATGCTGCTCGTTTGGTTGGTCCGAACGGTTTCGGTGAATTGAAACCAATCGACGTCAACACCACGAAAGAAGGTCGCGCACGTAACCGTCGCACCGAGCTGAATGTTCAAAATTAATTTGAAATATTCTTAAGCTGAACGAAACCCGGCCTTGGCCGGGTTTCTTTTTTGTTGCCAATTAATTCAATGCCGCCTATGCTCGCTTTGTTGAATATTTCCTGGTGCCAATAATGCTCTCAAAAAATAATCTCTTATTACTTGTTACGTTAATTTTCATTTCGTTTTTTTCAACGGATCTGATGGCAGCTGGTAAATGTGAGGTCGTACGGACCGAATCAACATTTGAATTAATTAATGCGCCGGTAGAAGAGATGCTGAACGCGCGCAATAGCAGCGCGATCAATTGTATTTTTCTGAAAGACTTTATCAGCCGTTCCAGAGCCAGCAGGCCAGGCATGATAGCTGAACCATCACGCTCAGCGCCGACAACATCCAATGGTGCTTATGTACCGAAAACAAAAGATGACAACACACCATGGCGTTTTGATATGAATCAAAATGGGAAACGCATGACATCGGAAGAGTTTGATGCCTGGATGAAAGCGAAAGGGATCCACGTGGCTACTGGCAAGGCAAGTGCAGAGGCAGTTCCAGTAGCGGCGCCCCTAGAATGTAAGCCGACGAAAGATGAAAAGTGCTGAGCTAAGCACCAATGAAAAATCAAAAAGCCCGCCTAGCGGGCTTTTTAAATAAGACGACCCTACCCGCATCGCGGGCTTTTTGAATAAAACAATGCCTCCAATATCGCGGTTATTTTATAAATGAATAATTAGCGCTTATTGAATAAATAATGCGCGACTAACCATTCATTGCCATCTTCCAAACCAAATAATTCGGCACAAGAAAGCCAGAACATTCTCCATCGATTAAACCAACGCTTGGCATCTTTTTCGCCGTAGCTTGTTTTCATGATTTGCATGATTTCGTCGTAGTGCGCATCTTGGTTGGCGAGCCAATGGTTCGATGTCTTTTCATAATGCTCGCCCGAGACCAGCCAGCGTTGTTCGATACTCATATCCTGCTGGAAATGCAGCAGCGTATCGGCCGATGGCATGATGCCGCCAGTAAAGAAATATTGTCCCATCCAGTTATTGTCGCCCTCGGTCTCGAAGGGGTACATCACGTAGCGATGGCAAAAAATATGCACAAATAATTTCGCATCCTGCTTCATCCATTTTGAAATGTGATTGAGCAGGGTTTGGTAGTTGCGCATATGTTCAAACATTTCTACCGAGACTACACGATCAAATTGATTGGCATCGAGTTCGAGTACGTTAACGTCGCAGGTGATGACTTTGACATGCTGCCAGCCGCGCTCGCGACAGACCGCTTCGATGTGCATTCTTTGGGTCGCCGAGTTTGAAACGGCGGTGATACTGGCATTCGGATATTTTTCAGCCATCCATAAAGTTAAAGAACCCCAGCCACAACCAAGCTCGAGGATGTGCTGGCCATCGGCCAGTTCTGCGCGCTCGGAATACAAACTGAGCATCGCGACTTCTGCTTCGTCCAAAGTTTCATTGCCGGTTTTATAAAAGCAGGACGAATACTTCAGGCGCTTGCCTAAACACAGTTGAAAAAAGCGTGTGGGAACTTCGTAATGCTGTTCGTTAGCCGCTGCGGTTTCAATGGCGATCGGGCTTTTTCTTAGATCATCAAGCATGGTGCGAAAACGCAGGTCGGCTTTTTCAATGTCTTGCACATTTTCATCAATCAAACGCTGTTGGCACAATTGGCGAATGCCGTAACGGGTTAAAGCATCGGGAACAAGTCCGTTTTCACAAAGGTCGATAAGAGACATTCAAATACTCGGGCAGATTAATTATTGTTTGTAGGTGTTGGGTTTGATTTGAGTGGTAGCCAGGGAATAAAGGCACTCACTTCCTTTTGATAGCGACGGTAGTCATCGCCACGACTACGCAAGGCTTGTGTTTCGGTCCAAGGTATTCCGCTGACGCGATACAAAAAAGCAAGCATAACAACCGGCCCGACCAGGCTATACCAAAAGTATTCACTATTGATTGCCAGAAATACGTAGGTAAACCAATGCAGCCATTCAAAAAAATAATTTGGATGTCGCGAATAAGCCCACAAACCGGTACGACAGGTTTTACCTTTATTATTGGGATCGGCACGAAATTTTGCCAGTTGTTGATCAGCTAAATATTCACCGAACACGCTGATTATCCAGATGCCAATGGCGGCGAGCGTCCAAGCGCTAATTTCACCGGCATGGCGAGAAGCTGCCGCGTAAAAAGGAATCGAAAACAAAACAACGATCACGGCCTGCATTTGGAAGAACAGAAAAAACTTTGCCGGGCTGCCATTCCAAGTCGCGCGCAGTGCTTGATAGCGACCGTCTTCAGGTTCATGCATAACGCGTTTCAATAAATGGATGCAAAGTCGCGCGCCCCAGATACCTCCTAGAAACGCGACCAGCGCTCTGGGCAAATCCGAGCCATCGCCTTCAATGCTCACGGTAACGGCGGCAGCGGCCATTAAACCGGCCCAGACTACATCAACGTAGCCCACATTCTTGACGCGCATAGAAAAGTACCACGCGACCGTCATAACGCCCGCCGACATCAACCAGACGTGAAGTAGCACCGTGAGCATCAGGCCACTGCCTTTTCAGTGTTGTCGTGCATCGATATGCGCTTATCAATATAGAAAATAGCGGGAATCACAAGGCCCCAGCATATGCCGAGCGCCAACATCACCAAGCCGGTGCTTGTGCCATAGCTGATCACATCAAAGACGCGATCGGCGCACCAATAAGCCAGCGGGCCACCAATAAAGCCAAACACTGCCGCCATTAAATAATTTTTACGAAGAAATGACATTGAATGATTTAGCGTAAAAGAGAATGACAGCCAAAGCGCAATGATCCAAAGCGGTGCAATGTTAATCGATGACCAGGCTTGCGCATATTCAATCCAACCGCTGCTAGCAAATAAAGTATCAATGGAAACACCGAGAATCAAACCGATGGTAGCTACTCGCAAGTCTTGTTTCGCATTGCCGCCAAAGCAAAGCATTAAAATGCCAAACACCACGCTACTTAAAAAACCAAACCAGAAATTACCTTTACTCACACTTATCAAAGTAGCGAACCACACGGCCTGATAACCCAAGGCATTGGCAATTTTTAACCAAGGTAACTTCATTGTGCTGCTATCGCTGAAGGTAAAAATTCTGGGCGCTTATTTTCCGAGCGGGCAAACAACAAATGCACGTCACTAATCGAGCGTTCAATGAAAGCGCCTTCGCAATAGGCTAAATAGAATTCCCACATCTTGATGAAGCGATCGTCATAGCCGAGCAAACGAACCTGGTCGAGTTGGCTCATGAAACGACGACGCCACTCATGCAGAGTGCGGGCGTAGCTCGGCCCGATGTCTTCCAGATTAAGCAGGCGCAATGGCCCCGATTGTGCCGCCGCATTGACCATTGCATTCACGCAGGGAATAAAACTGCCGGGGAAAATATAACGCTTGATAAAATCAACCGAATGCAGCGCTTGTTGGTAACGATGGTCTTCGATGGTGATCGCCTGAATCAGGGCCAGTCCGTCGGGCTTGAGCAGCGACGTGCATTTCGCCATATAAATATCGAGATATTGATGGCCAATGGCTTCAATCATTTCGATAGATACTAATTTATCGTAGCTACCTTCAAGGTCGCGATAATCTTGCAATAGCAAAGTCACGCGATCACTCAGGCCCGCTTCGGTAATGCGCTGGCTGGCTAGCGCATGCTGCTCTTTTGAAATGGTGGTGGTGGTGACTTTGCAGCCATAATGTTTTGCCGCATATAGCGCCATGCCGCCCCAGCCAGTACCGATCTCGATTAGATGGTCGGTGGGTTTTAAATCCAGTTTTTGGCAGATGCGTTCCAGCTTGCGATCGGATGCTACTTCAAGTGTGTCTTCGGTGCTGGTAAATATGGCCGATGAATACATCATGTTGTTGCATAGAAACAACTTGAACAAATCATTGCCCAAATCATAATGTGCCGCAATATTTTTCTTGCTGCCGGTGCGGGTATTACGGGTAAATGCATGCGCAGCTTTCATTAACCAGCCACCAAATTTTGCGGTGCCAGATTCCATGCTGTCTAGCAAATCGCGATTGATCACTAGCAATCGAATCAGGCCAACCAAGTCATCGCAATGCCACAGATTGTCCATGTAGGACTCACCAGCGCCGACCGAACCATTCAATGCAACTTGGCGATAAAACTCTGGACTGCGAATATTCAGGCGAACATGAATTCCACTTGTTGAGTCATCGTTACCTAGGGTTTGGCTACCCAGGCCATCATGCAGATGAATTCGCCCGCCTTTTATTTGCGAAAGCTGGCCAAGAATTTTCTGGCGTAAAAAACGAGTCACGATACCGAAAGATTCGGTAGCGTTAATGTCACTCGTTAATGATTCAACCGGACTGCTCATGTAAAACTCCAGGCTCTTACGTTGATATTTTCGGGTGTGGATAAAACGGAATCCGCTTAATCCATAACTTCATCGCCTGCCAGTAAATTGCCAGCGCGGTTTTGAAGGTGACTAAGGGATACCGCAGCAGGCATGAAGCCAGCGTGTTTGCATTCATCGGTTTGCGTTGCAGCACTAAAGTAGCATCAAAGTCGCGGATGTTTTCCTGCATCACATCCATATGAATGCGCAAGCTGTCGCCGGGAGATTCAAAGGCCCAATGATAATTTCTGTCCATCGGTAAAAACGGCGAGACATGAAAGGATTTTGTGAAATCCCAATGCCAGGTCTTTGCTTTTGCAGTCGCTTGGCTTATCGGCAAAAAATACGCATGGCGCTCGCCCCAGGGCGTATTGGTTATTTCGGCCAGCACCCAGTCGAGGGTTTCGCCATCGTCTTTAAAGCCGTAATAAAAACTGACCGGATTCATGGTGAAGCCAAAATAACGGCCGTGAGTAAGCAGGCGAATAGGGCCAGTTGGCCGCGTTCCGGTTTCAGCCTGAACGCGATCACGTACAGCTTGTTCAATAGTGATTTTGGCGTCGCCATAATAATCACGACGCAAAACGCAGGCCAAATTTAATTTATTGAAAGACCAGAACCAGCGATTTTTGAAGACAAGATCAAGTTCGGCCAAATCGAGATATAGCTGATAAATGCGATATTCAAAATCATGCGACTTCACTGCATAGCGTCGGTGACGAATGCGGCCTTCATAAATAGCGCTGGCGAAATGCTCACTCACCAGTCAATGCCAAGTTCGCGCGCCACTTCAACGCCGCTGCGCAAACCATCTTCATGGAAACCAAAGCCCCAGTAGGCACCAGCAAACCAAGTGTTGTTTTTACCATTGATTTCATGTCGGCGAGCCTTCGCTTTAACGCTGGCATGAGTGTACATCGGATGTTGATACCGCATCTTCGCAATAATCTTGTCGGGCGCAATATCGGCAGTGCGGTTCAAGGTCACCACAAAAGGCTCGGGCGATTGCACCGATTGCAAAATATTCATGCAATAACTCACGGTACAGGCTTCGGTTTTTGCAGCCGGAATATAGGCATTCCACGCCGCCCAGGCTTTTCTATTGCGCGGCAAAATACTGGCGTCGGTATGCAGTACGGTTTCATTTTCCTGATACGGAAGATCGCCCAGAATTTCGCGCTCGAGCGGTTGGGCATCTGCCATCAATGTCAGTGCTTGGTCGCTGTGGCAGGCGAACACCACTTGGTCAAAATTATCATCACCGTTTGCAGTGTTAATCTGCACTTGCTTACCCATACGAGTAACGCTTTGAACGCCGGCATTCAAACGCACATCCACCGCCCAGGCTTTTTCGAGCGAACGAATATAGCTACTTGAACCACCTTGCACTACCCGCCATTCTGGCCGTTCATTGACCTGTAACATATGGTGGTTGTACATGAACTGCACCAAATATTTTGCCGGAAATTTTGCGATGGTATCCGAGGGCGAAGACCATAAGGCACAGGCCATGGGAATAATATGGTCTTCAATAAATAATTTCGAGTAGTGATTATCTGCCAGATAATCGCCGAGAGTCGGGCCATCATCGATTAAATTTAGCAAGCTTGGGCATTCACGATAGAAACGTAAAATATCACGCGTCATTCGAATGAATTTCGGTGAAACCAGATTACGCCGCTGGCAGAACATCGCATTCAAATTGGTGGCGTTGTATTCAAGCCCGGTCGCCGCGTTTTGTACCGAAAACCCCATCTCGGTTTTTTGCGAAGCTACTTTTAATTCACTAAATAATCGGCTGAGCAATGGGTAATTGGCAGGATTGAATACAATAAATCCGGTGTCAATCTGGTAGTCCTGTTTTCCCTGTCGCACTGCATGGGTATGGGTATGGCCGCCGAGACGACTGTCTTTTTCGTAAAGAACGACTTGGTGCTGACGCGACAATAAATAGGCGCAACCCATACCGGCGATGCCGCTACCGATAACTGCAATTTTCATGATGCTTCGATAGTGTTGCGTTTAAGTTGTGGCGGTACCACTTTCAAATCCCAAACCAGACCAAAAACCGACATGGTTTTCAGGGCGAGGTAGGTCATATCCAACTCCCACCACTTGAAGCCTTGGCTAGCAGAGCCTGGAAAGTGATGGTGATTATTATGCCAACCTTCACCGAAGGTAATCAAAGCCAGGAAAGCATTATTGCGACTGTCGTCATTGGTGTTATAGCGGCGGGTTCCCCAGCGATGGGCAAGCGAATTAATGGTCACCGTGGCGTGGAATAAAACAATGGTCGATATAAAAAAGCCCCAGACTAATAATTGCGGGCCGCTGGTGTGTAATTGCGGTGCCGCTATTTTCAGCCAAGCGCCTAAAGAAAATAAACTCACCGCCAACACAATAGGCACCACAATATCAAAGCGATCCAGATATTTGAGCTCAGGGAACTTGGCCAGATCAGGAATATTACTAAAATTGGTAGCAAACCCGCGCTTGGTCAAAAACCAGCCCATATGGCTGCGAAAAAAACCGTGGCGCGGAGAATGCATGTCCTGTTCGGTGTCGGCATGACGATGATGGTGGCGGTGGTGGGCGGCCCACCATAAAGGCCCGCGCTGTACACTTGCAGCACCGACCATCGCAAATAAAAATTGTATGGGCCGCGATGTGCGAAATGCTTTGTGCGAAAAGTAGCGATGATAAAAACCCGTAATCGCAAACATGCGAACCGCATACAAGCCCAAAGCTATCCACAAGGCAAACCAGGAAAATCCGACCCACAACACGGCAAAGCAGGCCAGATGCATCGCAATGAAAGGAAGGACTCGCAACCAGTCAATTGCATTGAGTTCAGCATCACCGCTTTCAACATTCGCCGAGGTATCGAACCAACGGATAAACGCGACAAGGCTGCGGCGAATAAACGATTGTTGGGCAGGTTCTTCAGAAGTAGAAATCATAATTTTATTTTGCCGCAGCAATAGTGATTGAGGAGTGAATCGACGCCAAGCTTCATCTAAGTTTCACGCTGTATTGCATTGTAAAGTGATTTTGCTGAATGCTTTTAATATTGTCTTGCGATAGATACGAGATAGCTTGAACGCTCGGATGCAATTGTCTGGATATGTTGGCATATGGCATCCTCAAAAAACCCAAGCGTAGCGAAATTCATGGCCATACGTCATCCTATGGTCATGAAAGAAATCCCCCACAAGCGCTATGGCGTAGCAAGAGTCTTGTCTAAGCAGGGCTTGGCGTCGCGAACGCAGGCAGCGGCCTGGGTTCGCGAGGGCCTAGTGTCTATTAATGGCCGCGTAGTGCGCGACCCGGAGTTTCCGGTTGTGCAAGATCGTGACAAGGTGACGGTCACAGGTCTGGCCGATAGTTCGGCTGAAAGTATTTATCTAGTATTAAATAAGCCGCGCGGTTTAGTAACGAGTGCAAGCGACGAAAAAGGTCGTGACACAGTCTATCGTTGTTTTGATAATGCAGGCCTGCCATGGCTTGCTCCGGTTGGTCGTTTGGATAAAGCTAGTGAGGGCCTGCTGTTGTTTACTAACGACACCGCATGGGCCGCGCAGATAACCTCGCCAGAAGTGGGCCTACATAAAACCTATCATGTGCAAATTAATGGCGTTCCCAATGCCGATCATTTGAAAAAAATGCGAGAGGGCATTGCTATTGAAGGCGAGCTCCACGCCATGAAACAAGTATCGATATTACGCGAAGGCGAAAAAAATGCCTGGCTGGAAATAATTCTGGATGAAGGAAAAAACCGGCAGATACGAAAAATTCTTGCAGCTTTGAATTTCGATGTATTGCGATTGATTCGGGTTCAAATCGGCGAGTTGAAACTTGGCGAGTTGGCTAAAGGGCAGTGGCGATTGCTCGATAACAGCGAAATCAATTTGTAGGGGCGTTTGCTTCCTACGTTACATTTACCGTAGGGGCGCATGCTTGCTGCGCCCA
>JAYSQD010000006.1:0-1295 GCA_043721835.1 Arenimonas sp.
GCTTGCGAGTTTGAACGCCCCCTCTGTTATTGGCCTGAGAGAATCATTGCGCCTCTGCTTGAGGACGCAATTTACACCGCCGGCAGGGGCAAGACCCCACTTTTCAGAGTTTTAAATCAACGCGGTTTTTTGTACCTGAGAGTTTCCGGGGCGGTTGCTCCTTCGGCGTCGACGGGGCTGTAACGCCTTTCTCGAACTCTTCCGCAAGGCTGCAATGATCGAAATTCGGGAACTTGTCAACATAGTTGTAAAATACAACCATCTTTATTTAGGTATGTTTTTGTCTTCTTTTGTTTTGAGGCGTCAGCTTCAGGCAGGCGCTGTTTCACCTTGTCGCTATTGCCTTCACGAACCTAGGCAAGGCCATCCATGCAAGAACCGTCTCCAACAGAGCGGCAGTTATTCTTTGCCTACCTTATTGGTGCCATCGTGATCTATCTAAAGTTGGTGGAACGGGCAAAAAACCTGTTCCATGCGAGATTTGCCAAACATGGCTCCTGAATTCAACGGCAAACGTATGTGGCTAACCTCATTAAGCAATAAATTGCCTTGCGTGGATGCTGCCGGAAAACTGCGGTTTTTCTAACTTACTCCGCTTACCTCTAGCGCAGGCAGCGATCAAGATCGGTAGCGTTCATATCGACGGCCTCTATCCTACGGTCAATGTGACCACAATTCTCATAGACTATACCCGCGAAACTGTCCGGCTTGTCGAAAAAATGCGCTGAAAACTCTCTAAGTTCCGGAAAATGAGTAGTTTCCGAAGGTCGTATTGCCGGGCCGGAGCGGTAACATAACTCCCATATTGTCTTGGAACCATTCACCCCGCTTCTGACTTTAGAGCTTAAGCTTCGCACAGAAGGATACAGGGTTTGTTCAAACGGTTTGCAATCGGATTAGCGGCTCTTATCGTTGTAGGGTTCGCAGGATTTACAGCCTTCGCGTGGCGTCCGGTGATCGCTCCCGTTGCTGTGCCGCCTTCATCACAATTTACCGCGGAACTCGTCGGCAAAGGCGAAGTGTTAGCGGCATCAGGCAACTGTGCCAGCTGCCACAGTGCTGTAGGCGGCAAATCCTTTGCGGGCGGATACGCCATAAAAACTGGATTTGGTACGATCTATTCTTCGAATATAACGCCGGACGCTAAAACAGGCATCGGAACGTGGACAGAGGCTGCGTTTTCGCGCGCCATGCGCCAAGGTGTCGCCGCCAATGGTTCGCAGCTTTATCCGGCTTTTCCCTATGATCATTTCACCAAGCTTTCCGACGGCGACGTGTCGGCGCTCTATGCTTAC
>JAYSQD010000007.1:0-1285 GCA_043721835.1 Arenimonas sp.
TCAAGCTGGATAAGGGCGAAGCGGTCGATAAAAAAGATTGCGAGGTTCAGCGATGAACCTGAATATTCAAGTTGACCCGAACAATGTTTTGCATCGCCAATTCTCGGAATTGGAGCGCAAGCAATTGCCGTTCGCGACTATGCGCGCTATCAATCAGGCAGCTTTCGAAATTCACGAGCGCTGGAAAAACATCATGCCGCGTGTTTTTGACAGGCCGGTTAGTCTCACATTAAAAGCGGTCAAGTACGACAAAGCTAATCTTAATAATTTGTCCGCGGTGGTAAAAATTCGTGACGAAATTGGGCGCGGTACGCCGCCAGCGAAGTATCTGCAAGCGCAAGTAGAAGGCGGCGCACGCCGCCATAAAGGCATTGAAAAAACACTCAGCAATCGCGATGTGTTAGCCAGCAATATGTTTGTGGTGCCTGGCAAAGGCGCACAACTGGATGCGCACGGCAATATCTCACGCGGACAAATTCAAGCGATTAAATCGCAGCTCGGCGTGCAAAATGATCAATACGCCAATGAAACCGATGTAAGCCGTAACCGCCGGGTAAAACGCGAAACTAAAAAAGGCGCTCGCAATACCAGCTATTTTGCCGTGAAAAACAAGCGCGGAAACTTGCAGCCTGGCATTTATCAACGCACGGTGTCTGGCTTTGTTCGTGGCATTCGCAGCGTATTGTTTTTTGTTCGCAGCGTGCGTTATCGCAAGCGTTATCAAATATTTGATTTGGCGCAAAAATTCTACGCACGCAATTTTCCGCGCATTTTCGACAAAGAACTGGCGAAAGCTTTGGCCGACTCTTTCAATCGGGCGATCAAATGAGCCAGCAAGCCGCACTACGCGATCTTGATGCGACGATCATGGGTGCCATGAAATCGGCAGGCTTTGCCGATACGGCCACATACACTGCGCCATCCGGCGGCGCAGCTTTGCCGTGCAATGTGTATGTAGATCGCAACGCTCAATTCTTTGGCGACCAGGGCGATGTTGCTGGTTCGCGAATAACAATCTCTTTATTGCTGGCTGAAATTCCTACCCAATTGCGGCGCGCAAGCATTGTGATTGGCAGTGAAACTTTCAAGCTTGACGAAATTGCCGAGCGCGACGAATCAAAAATCGTCTGGGTGGTGGTCAATGGCTAATCCCAACACCTGGCAATTACTCGAAGCAATGAAGCTTTGCTTGCAGGCCATTACCACGGTCAATGGCTATCAAACCGATGCCGGTAATTACGTCACGCTGGAGCCTGGGCAAATACCCGACACCGACACCGCGCTG
>JAYSQD010000008.1:0-1104 GCA_043721835.1 Arenimonas sp.
GGCTCTGGAGGCGGCAGGGGCGTTTGGCGCGGAGCTCGAATGTGTTCCGGATCGTGTTGCCGCTGAAATTTCCAAGCGCACGTCGCTGGTCATGCTGTCCATGGGCGCAGGCACCGGCGGGGATGCGCAATATTTGTTTGCCGAGGATGTGCTTGGCTGCACACGGGGCCATAAGCCGCGCCACGCCAAGACCTATCGCGATTTCAGCGCGGAATATGCGCGCCTGCAAAAGGAGCGCATTGCGGCTTTTGGTGAATTTCGCAGTGATGTTGTTTCGGGAGCTTATCCGGCCAAGGAACACCTCATTCCGGTTGATGATGCCGAATTTGCCACCTTCATGGCAAAACTAAACGCCTGAAGTTTAAGGCACCCAACAGCCTAAGATTGAGCCCGTAAGCGGTTTTATCTACCAGATTTGCTAAAGCCCGCACCAGATGCGGGCTTTTTTGCGGGTTGGTGCGCCCATTCATGGACAAAATAAAGTCTCTGCCAAAATTCGATTCAAGCATTTACAACTGATCAATTTAGCGCATAATGCAAAAATTCAATGTATAGAAAAAAACCAAGTAAGTATTGGTTCATTTATAAACAATCCGGACTTCGGGCGCTCATTCCGCTTCAGAACACGCCCCCCGGATATTGAAACAGTGCGAAGTGGTCGTTTAGGGCGAGATGCCGCCACTTACGTAATCTCAAGTGTCATAAATCGGTAAATTTTAAAGAAAACATCTGGTGTGACAAGGTCATTCTCGCAAAGAATGCCATATCGGTTCTTATGTTTCTAAAAATGTAAAATTTCGATCAAGCGATACTGAATACATCAATAAACTTTGTGGAAAATTATAATAGACTTAAATGTTTGTCACAAATGTGCGTTTGCGCAAAGTTTTGACTTTAATTCCATGGTTTTTGAGATGACGCATCGCTGCAAAGCTAAATGGCTTGAATCTTTAAGTCTAAAAAGGCGCTGCTGACATGATCGCATAAACAACCCGCGCAAAGACCCCCGGCAAGGCCGCTGCGCAACCAAAGGAGAGCTTGAATGGGTAGCAATTCAGACACGGCTTTTGACGATGGCGACCAGCTTGATGCGATGCTTCGCGA
>JAYSQD010000009.1:0-4131 GCA_043721835.1 Arenimonas sp.
ACCCATCATCCTCGACCTGACCGGAAACGGCATAAAGATCACGCAGAAGTCGCAGTCGGGCATGTTCTTTGATATGGCGGGGGACGGCTATCAGCACCATACCGCTTGGGCGGGCGCGGGCAATGGCGTTTTGGTGCTCGACATCGGCAATACCGGTAAGATCACCCAACAAAATCAGGTGGTGTTCACCAAGTGGGACCCGACCGCCACCAATGATATGCAGGCCCTGCGTGATGTGTTCGACACCAACCATAACGGCAAGCTCGACGCGGGCGACGCGCATTATAATGATTTCAAAATACTGGTGACCAACGCAGACGGCACCACAAGCTTGCAAACGCTGGCACAGGCCGCATAAAAGAATTGCGTTTGACCGCTGCTGCCAAAGAGCTTTCAATCGCTAACAAAGTCTTGGCAAAGTAGCAATAGCAGATAAGTTTGGGGATTGAGTAAATAAACTGACACCGCAAGTTGTCGGGGCCGGTAGGGTTAGATTTTTAGCAGATGGTTACCGTAATGGCATGTTTAATTTATTTGTTTAAAGGTTAGTCTGCACGGAGAGTAAAAGATGAATGAGAATACAATTTCTTCTCTTCGAGAGACGCAATTTACACCAAAAGTACCATTTTTATATTTGTTGATCGGAGCAATAGTATTTCCACTCGCAGCTTATTCTTCGTTTAAACTCGCAATGGATCTTAAGCAAGTAGTTAATTTCAATCTAAGAGAAACTATTACGCTCTTACTAAAATTCTGCTCGGCAATAATATCACTGGTAGCCGGTTTCTTTTTTATAAAATCTTTTTTTTCTGAAAGTTTTAACATTGCAATAAATAACTCCTACTTGATTGTGTCTGCTGTGACAAATGAAAAGCAAGTAGTTTTTTTTAATGAAAAAATATTAAAGCTTACAGAAGAGTTCGGAAGCATAAATATAACCTTCGAAAAATATAATATATCCAAAATAATGTATCTTTTTTACAAAATTCCATTTTTTATCTTCTTTTCATTTTCAGGAATTCGACTGAATACTCTGATCTTAAATAGGGAATAATTGGATGTCAGCGATAACATATGCATTTCAAGCTTTTTTCAAGATCACTGAAAAACTTACTGAAAAGGCTCTCGAGAGCGCTGCTGAGAGTGGCGTTACTTCGGGGGCGATAACGGCCGGTTGGCTACCGAAGGCAATCGGAGCTTACACGGAGGCGGTAGTTGATATTAAATCGGATGCTACCGTGGGCGACGATCTTGGAACTATTATAGGTGTTATTGTGACGCTTGCGGTTCCAGGGGTTCTCGAAGGATTGGCAGCAGGCGTGGCGATCAAGTATGGTATCAGCCCAGCTACCGACAAGCTTGCTGAGATGATTGCGGACGATAAATCCCACGAAATCATGCAGCGGCGTTACGCAAATCTTCCGGGACAAATGAAACCTGAATGGTTTGATGACAGGTTAGGTCTTTCGATCCCAAACGCTCCTTTGATGTTCCGCGTACCTGACTTCGGATTTCACCTGACACCCCCTGCGCTCGAAACCGGAATTGGTCCTTTACCGTTTGAGGCACCCCCGGGCGACCCCGCATCTCGCGGGTTGGCAGGCTCCGGCCCCAACAACTGGCAGTCCAACAATGGCTTTGGCGGTGACAAGTCCACCACGGCCATGGGCAGCAACACCGCCGATGGTGGTCAGCCGTCCTTGTACAATCCCGCCCTTCAGAACAATAATTCCAGCTCGATCTATACGCCGCCGGAGCTTTCGTCCCAGCCGTCCGACCCTGCTCGGTATGAGCCTCCCGCAACCGGCGTCCAAATGCCAGCAGCGCCGGAGACGACGCCTTCCGAATCAATAAGCCCGTCAATTTATAATGCGCCATTGCAAACCTACTCTATGCCGAAAGAGACAACCCTAGTCGGCAATCCGGAAGTGGAAGATCCTTCCAAAAAATATACAGAGCTAGGAATTATGGATCCCGCGTCACGCGCTGAGGCGGCGGCCCAAGCTGAGGCAGCGGCCGCTACTGAGGCCTCGCATCAACAAGTGCAGGAGCCGCAACTTACTCAACAAGAAGAAGAGGCATTATACGGCGCACCCCCAGAACCTGGCACAACAACCGAAGAACCGGTCATCCTCGATCTGACCGGCAACGGCATCAAGATCACGCAAAAGTCGCAGTCGGGCATGTTCTTTGATATGGCGGGGGATGGCTATCAACACCACACCGCTTGGGCGGGCGCGGGCAATGGCGTTTTGGTGCTCGACATCGGCAACACCGGCAAGATCACCCAACAAAATCAGGTGGTTTTCACCAAGTGGGACCCGACCGCCCAGAATGATATGCAGGCCCTGCGCGATGTGTTTGACACCAACCACAATGGCAAGCTCGATGCGGGCGACGCGCATTATGCCGATTTCAAAATATTGGTGACCAATGCGGACGGCACCACAACGCTCAAAACTCTGGCGCAGGCGGGCGTAAGCTCCATCAATCTCATCCCTGACGCCACGACGCAAAAGCTGCCTGATGGCTCCAGCATAGACGGGCAAACGACGTTTACCAAGACGGACGGTACCACCGGAACAGCGGCGGCGGTGAGCTTCGCCTATGATGCACAGGGCAATCCTGTGACCAAAACCACCACAGTGAACGCCAACGGCTCAACCACGATTGACGATAAGGTTCTTAATGCCGATGGCTCAACCAAATCCGAAATCATTCTGACCACCAGCGCGGACGGGCTAACCAAAACCCTGACCCAGGATGTGAATGGTGACGGCTTGGTTGATTTCGTCCAGACCGATGTGGTTTCGAATTTGACCAGCAACAAGGTTGAGACCGTCACCAACAAAACTGTCGCCGGAGTTTTGCTGAACACAACCACCACGACCACGGCGATTGGCTTAGGCAAGACCGTTACCATAATGCGCGACGCCAATGGTGACGGCGTAACTGACCAGAAAGAAGTCGATAGCTACAACACCGATCATAGTTCCAGCATTGTGATCACCGATTATAACATCGACGGCAGCGTCAAGGATATTCAGAGCAACGCTGTTTCCGCTGATGGCTTCACCAGCACCACTGCCACAGATATTAACGGTGACGGCACCTTTGATACCACTACAGTTACGGCTACATTGGTCGGCACCGGCGGCGCTTTGACCAAGACCACTACCGACAAAAATGCTGACGGCTCAAAGCGTGATGGCAGCGTTACTTCAACCAGCGCCGACGGGCTCACTGCCACTACCGCGCTGGACGTCAATGGCGATGGCATCACCGATCTGTTGCAGAAATCTGTCATCGTTCAGGTGGTAGGCGGTAGCACGACAACGACACAGACCGACCAGTCCAACGCGCAAATTGGTACGGCAGCTTATGTGGATCAAACCGTTACCACAATGAGCGCTGACGGCTTGTCGATTACAACGACGCGGGATATCAACGGGGACGGGGTTATTGATCTCAAGCATATGGACATCACCACGGTTGATGCCACCAATAACCGCACACAAACGCTCACCGATTACGCCGGAACCACCAAAGTCGGCCAAAGCGTTACCATTAAAAATGCAGACGGGATTTCGCGGACGATTTCAATTGACACCACCGGTTCGGGCTTTTTTGATAGTGTGGAGACGATCACTCCCAACACTGCATTCCCTGGTCTAACGAACTCGTTGCTACAGCAGTATAATCCGGACGGAACGGTCAAGAGTTCGGTTACCGTTGATAATACTCAGTATAGCACGCCGGGCGCGACGTCTAAATACGGTGTTGGCACCGGGCCGATCACCAATCAACAGATCAAAACTGTCGACTTGGCCGGTGATGGTAGTTACATCATCCATCAAGAGTGGGATGTGACCAAAAACGCCGATGGCACTTCTACCAAGGAGCAGTTTGATCTGGCCGGCAACAGTGTGGTCATAAGTGCAGAAGTTTTCACCACGACAAGCGCCGATGGATTGACGATTAAAACCCAGTCCGACCGCTCTCATGCAGGAGCGGGAACTTTCGACAATACCAAGCTGGATATTACGGTGGTCAATGCCGATACCAGCCGCCTAGAAACCATTGCCGACACGGCGGCCAATGGCACGACACTACGAGATAAATCGGTCGTTA
>JAYSQD010000010.1:0-35467 GCA_043721835.1 Arenimonas sp.
GAAGGCTCGGCCTTTGGCGGCGCACGGGGCCGCACCGATGTGCCGAAAATTGTGGACTGGTACATGGAAGGCAAGATCAACATCGACGACCTTATCACCCACACCATGCCGTTGGACGACATCAACAAGGGCTTTGATTTGATGAAACGCGGCGAGTCGATTCGCGGTGTGGTGCTGTTCTAGCCCCCACGGTTGTTCACTGCGTGTAACGCCCTGCCCCCCGAGGGGGCCACTGCGCCTGCGGTCTGGCAAAGCCAGTCCCGCGGCCCCGGCTTGAACTGAAAGAATCCGATGACACCTCTCGAACTTTTGAGTGAACACGCCTGCTTTGGCGGGCAACAGCGCTTTTACAGCCACAACTCGAAAGAGATCGGCTTGCCGATGCGCTTTTCAGTCTTCTTGCCGCCGCAGTCCGGGCACGGGCCCGTGCCCGCACTGCTCTACCTTGCAGGCCTTACCTGTAATGAAGAAACCTTCATGATCAAGGCTGGAGCACAACGAGTTGCTGCTGAACTCGGCATCATCTTGGTGTCGCCGGATACCAGCCCCAGAAATACGGGTATCGACGATGCCACTGGCGACGGGGAGTTTGGGGAAGGTGCAGGATTTTATCTAAACGCGACCCACGAAAAATATCGCCGATATTTCAATATGCATGATTATGTTGCAAACGAATTGCCCGAACTCATTGCGAAAAACTTTACTGCCGATATTTCGCGCATGGGAATCAGCGGCCATTCTATGGGCGGCCATGGTGCCTTGACGCTGGCACTACGCTACCCGGACAAATATAGCTCTGTCTCGGCCTTCGCACCCATCGTTGCGCCTTCGCAAGTGCCTTGGGGACAAAAAGCTTTTTCCAAATATCTCAATAATGAATCCGAGTGGTCGCAATACGATGCTTGCGAACTCGTGCGACAGAAGCAATTCGCCGGCACGATCCTGATTGATCAGGGGCTGGACGATAAATTTCTGGCCAACCAGTTAAAGCCGGAATTATTTGCTGCTGCCTGCGAGCAAAATGGGCAGGCTTTATTGCTTCGGCAACACGCCGGTTGCGACCACAGCTATTGGTTTATCCAGAGCTTTATCGAAGATCATTTAAGACATCATGCTCAAACGCTTCTTGCCACATAAGACAAATATCATAGGGCCGCTCTGGCGGTAATTTATATTGTAGGAGCGAGCTCTGTTCGCGAAAACCTGCGTCGAGGCACTTCGCGAGCAGAGCTCGCTCCTACCTTGATATGCTTTCGCAGCTAAAAAAACGGATGTCTGCCGCTCGGTCGAAGTTCGTACGCAAGCGGCCTCCTAATGATGAGTAATTTTCAAATAAAAAAAAGCCGGGCAATGCCCGGCTTTTTCTTATCTTGTAGCAAAAGCAAATATTAGCTAGCTTCGACTTGGTCAGCTTGCAGGCCTTTTGGACCCTTGGTGACTACGAACGTTACTTTTTGGCCTTCCTTCAAGGATTTGAAACCATTACCTTGAATTGCACGGAAATGGACGAATAAATCGTCGCCGCTTTCCGGGGTGATGAAACCAAAACCTTTAGCATCGTTGAACCACTTAACTGTACCTACTTGACGATCCGACATTTGAAACTCCTTGAAACTTAGTGAATGAAATCAGCGTAAAAAAATGATTACGCCGTGACTGAGCTTGCATGGAGTGATCTGAAGCGATGTAGCGGACCAGTAGATCTACCGCATCGGGTCACAATGCACCGTGACCCAAGCAAAAACAGTAGGCGAACGATACGCGAATTTAAAATGTTTTGCACTTGTCAAGCAGCGATTTATTCAGAAAAACACCATAATTGGCTCGCCTGACCGCCGGAAATGCCCATTTGAACCCTGATTCCACCGTAAAAACCGCTACTGACAAGCCGCTCTTAGCCATCATTGGCGGTGGCCCGGCCGGCCTAATGGCAGCCGAAACCGCTTTAAATCAAGGCTTTAGAGTCGAAGTCTTCGACAGCATGGGTTCGGTCGGTCGAAAATTTTTATTGGCGGGAAAAGGCGGACTAAATCTCACTCATTCAGAGAATTTTGAGCCTTTTGTGGGCCGATATCGCGAAAAAAGCGCCTGGGTGCGCGGCTGGTTAAATAATTTTGATGCCGATGCGCTAAGAGCATGGGCCAAAACCTACGGTGTCGAGACCTTTGTCGGCAGTTCCGGCCGGGTATTTCCAAGCGATTTAAAAGCCGCTCCTTTATTGCGAGGTTGGGTTCGTCGATTGCGCGAGAACGGCGTGCGTTTTCATATGCATCATCGTTGCATTGGTTGGAACACCAACAATGAATTATGTTTTGAAACACCCGACGGTTTAAGAACTTTAGCACCACACGCCATTATTTTTGCGATGGGCGGCGGCAGCTGGAAAAAACTCGGTAGCGATGGCCAATGGTTACCGTGGCTGCAAAAAGCTGGTATCGAAGTTAATGTTTTGAAGCCAAGCAACTGCGGTTTTGAACATGCCTGGAGCGAGCACTTCAAATCTCGCTTCGCCGGGGCACCGATCAAGCCTGTCGTTATTTCCGGTTTTGATTTAAATAATCCACAAAAAAGCCTGCAAGGCGAATTTGTTGTTACCGAACACGGCATTGAGGGCAGCGTCATCTATGCCGTCTCTGCGGATTTGCGTAATGCCATCGAAAAAAATGGTGTTTCACAATTGATCTGTGATTTATGCCCGGGCCGCAGTATTGAACGTCTGCGAAAAGATTTGAATGCACCGCGCGGCAAACGCTCAATGACCGACCATCTGCGCCGCCATACTGGTCTGGAAGGTGTGAAAATCGGATTACTTTACGAAGCACTGAATAAAGAAGACTGGCAGGATATTGAAAAAATAATTCGTGCCATAAAATTCTATTCAATAAAACTCACTGCTACCCGCCCTATTGATGAAGCCATCAGCACCGCTGGTGGCGTCACGCAACAAGTGCTCGATACCAACTTAATGTGCATGCAAAAACCCGGCGTATTTTTTGCAGGCGAAATGCTGGACTGGGAAGCGCCTACTGGGGGCTATTTGCTAACAGCCAGCATGGCGAGTGGCCGACTTGCAGGGCAATCGGCATGTGAATGGCTTTCAACAAGAATCAACACCGTGGGAGCGGCGTAAGCCGCGAATCTTTCAGACATTCGCGGCTTACACCGCTCCCACGAATGTTTATAACGCCTTGCGTAAACGCATCACCGGATATTTATTAAATTCTTCGTCCCATGCACTATGCAATTTATAAAAATATTGCAGTCTTGCCTGTGGGTCTTATGTGGAGATTGTCATGAACTTAACCCGGGTCAGGTGAAGCCATGACCCGGGCTACAATCAAAGCAACACCTGCCGCGTCTGCTTGAGAAACTGATCAATCTCCTGATCGGTTCGCGTGTCAATCATATACACCGGGCGTTTGCCATTCGGGCATAACAGTCGAGGCGTGGTGCCAAATAATCGGCAGATAAGCGGACGCTCGTGGTACACCTCACAGCCATGTTTGCCTAAATAAACACAGTTGTAATCGGCCAGTGCTGCTTCGTGTTCTACATCGGTCTTTACCGGAAGCCGTGCCACTTCTTCCGATGAAGCCGTTACCGGACCGCAACAATCATGGCAACCGACAATGCATTTGAATGAAGGAATACGTTGCCTTAAGTCTTCGATTTTTTGATCGTTTTCAGTCAAGCAGACGGTCCCTTGTCATACGTAGGGTGGGCATCGCCCACCTTTATGCTCGCGAATATTTTTGAAGAAGGTGGGCAGTGCGCACCCTACGCAAATAAATCAGAGTTCAAAACTATATAAAGTCACATCAAAAACCAGCATGCCTTTGGGGCCATTGGCGTTCGGAATACTGTCATAAGCCAGATGCCCTGGAATCCAGAAACGATAAGTATCGCCGGGGCTCATCAAGGTCAAGCCTTCTTTCCAGCCCGAGATCAAACCATTGAGCGGGAACACAGCTTTTTCGCCACGAGTGATGGAGCTATCAAATAATTTTCCATCGGGTGTCCAGCCGCTGTAATCAATCGTGATAATGCTTTGCAGTGACGGATGACCACTGCCACTGCCTTTTTTAATCACGCGATAAGCCAGTCCGCTCGCGGTTTTGCTGGCATTGCCAGGTACTGCGGCAACGTCTGATGGCGCGGGCGCAGGATCGACATTACCCAGTACAGTTAAATCGATTATTTGTGTTTGGGTAGCATTGCCCGGCAGACTAAACCACCAACGCCGTGTTTCACCGACTGAACTCATCACGGCAGCGCGTGCTAATGCAGGCGATGATTGGACGACAGTTTTAAAGTTTGCACGCAACACGCCGCTTTCTTTCGCACTAAATTTACCCGCTGCGTTCTTCGTCCAAATCACAACACGATATTCAAAAAAATCCGGCTTGATCGATTTTGCTCCTGCTTTCGCAGCTTGCAACACCACATAACTCATACCAGATGCAGACTCAACGGCATTCTTTGGAGCATCGCTTGCAAGAGGAGTTTTTGAAGCCGCAAAACACGGTATGGAACTCATTAAAAGAACTCCGGAAAAAAACACACGTACTAAAGACATAAATTTCTCACCAGTCTTTGAAATTCGGCAATAAGCCGGCCAATTCTTTATCAGTCAAATTACGCCAAGCGCCGGGCTTTAAGACGCCTAATTTGACATTCACAACACGGATGCGACGCAGTTGGTTCACTTTATAACCGAGCGCTTCGCTCATCAAGCGGATTTGTCGATTCAAGCCCTGGGTTAAAATAATACGGAAACCGAATTTCGCTAATTTGTAGACACGGCAAGGCTTGGTGAGTTCCTCACGAACACGCACGCCACGCGCCATCTTGCGTAAAAAATCATCGGTCACGGCTTGGGTCACGCCAACCAGATATTCTTTTTCATGATTATTTTCCGAACGCAAAATTTGATTAACAATGTCGCCATTGCTGGTCATCAAAATCAGGCCTTCGGAATCTTTATCGAGACGCCCAATCGGGAAAATACGTTCCTTATGATCGACAAAATCGACAATATTGCCTTTCACGGTTTCATCGGTGGTGCAGGTAATACCAACCGGTTTGTACAAGGCGATATAAACATGTTTACGTTTATTTTTTGCCGTGGCTTTGAGTTTTATTTCGCTGCCGTCCACCAATACCGTCATGCCTTCCAGCCATTTGGCGCCGGTGACGGCGATTTCGCCATTCAGAGTAACGCGTTGTTCGTTGATTAAATCATCGGCTTCGCGTCGTGAGCATAATCCCGATTCACTAATAAATTTATTCAGTCTCATGACTTACAACTTCCGCACACGGAAATTACGGCCTTTAATTTTACCGGCCCGCAATTTTTGCATCACGTTATCAATAAAACCGGACTGCACTGCCACATAAGCACGAGTGGCGAAGACATCAATCTTGCCGATCTGGTCGGCCTTCAAACCACCCACGCCCGTCAAAGCACCAAGCACATCACCGGGGCGCAATTTATCCTGGCGTCCGGCATCAATGACCAAAGTTTTCATCGCCGGTGCGGACATTGATAAGGAATTGCCGCGACTAGGCAATCGTGTCCATGTGATCGGGGTACCAATAATGTCTTCAATTTTAGCGGCACGACCCATTTCACGGCTCGATACCAAACTCAGCGCCAAGCCGGTCTCGCCTGCCCTGCCGGTGCGGCCGACTCGATGCACATGAATGTCGGCATCACTGGGTAATTCATAGGCAATTACCATCGGTAAGGCTTTAATATCCAAGCCGCGTGCCGCAACATCGGTTGCCACCAATACACGACTGCTGCCATTGGCAAATTGCACAAGAGTTTCGTCGCGATCACGCTGTTCCAAATCGCCATGTAATTCAATGGCCGATATACCGCGTTTGTATAAAACATCGGTCAAGCCTTTTGCATCGATTTTGGTATTGCAGAAAATCAGGCAGCTTTCTGGTTGATGTTCCATCAGCAATGCAATCACCGCTTCGGGTTTATCGTTCGGTTCCACTTGATAAAACTGTTGATGAATAACGCTATCGTCATGTTTTACCGCGACCGTGATTTCGGTCGGTGTTTTTTGAAACTGTTTGCTGATGGCGCGAATTTCTTCGGGGTACGTGGCCGAAAATAACCATGTATTTCGGGTATTCGGGGTTTTCTTCAAAATCGCTTTGACCGCATCGAGAAAGCCCATGTCCATCATGCGATCAGCTTCATCCAGAATCACCGATTGCAATGCATCGAGTTTCAATGCTTCCTTATCAATCAATTCCTGAATCCGGCCCGGCGTGCCCACTACGATATGCGGTTCATGCGTGAGTGAAGCCAGCTGCGGTCGCAAGGGAATGCCGCCACAAAGACTCAAGACTTTTACATTCGGAATAAAACGCGCCAAGGCACGAATTTCTTTACTGACTTGATCGGCTAGCTCACGGGTCGGGCATAACACCAGACTTTGTAAACGGCCTTGCTCGCTTTGCAGTTTTGCCAATAAGGCCAAGCCAAAGGCCGCCGTTTTGCCACTGCCGGTTTTGGCTTGCGCCAGAATGTCCTGACTGTTCAACATGAGCGGCAACGCACCTGCCTGAATTTCAGTCATTTCGGTATAGCCCAAGGCATCCACAGCTTGCAACAAGCTGGGCGGCAAAGCCGTTAATTCGGTAAATTTATTCATGCCGTATTATCGCACGGGCCGAGCGTGCTTTAGTTCTAAGTGGCAGGATTGCTTGCTAAACTCGGCCTATATATATACAAATCTTGGATATCTTCATGCTTAAGAAATATAGCTGGATACTACTCATCGCCATATTATTGCTGGTGTTTTGGCTTGGAAGACAATCGGCTCAGCACGACGTGAGCACTGCGAATCGAGCTCCAGCGGTTTCAGCGCCCAAAATTCAACAATTGCCCGAGGCGAGCACTTTGCCTCAAAGTAATAGCGCCGCTAGATCGAGCGAGCTTCCCAACTTTCTCCCGCCCGAGGCGAAAACCACACTTGAATTGATTGCCAGCAACGGACCCTTTCACCATCGCCAAGATGGTGTTGTATTTCAAAATCGCGAACAACGGCTACCGAAAAAAGCACGCGGCTACTATCACGAATACACTGTCGATACACCCGGTCTGGATCACCGTGGCGCTCGTCGCATCATTACCGGTGGCACGCCGATCGAAATTTATTATTACACTGAAGACCACTACGATAGTTTTCGCGAATTCGAGATTCAGCCATGAACGAGATTCCTCTGGAAGAATTACTTACGCAAGCAGAGAATGCTGGCGTATTTTTTGTCACCGGCTCAGACCTGGAAGCCATCGAATTAGCTGCCCAGCATAATGACGCCTACTACAGCGCCATTGATTTACAAAACTGCAATAGCAAAACCCAATTATTAGAAGCGCTTTCAAATGGACTGAATTTTCCACTAGGCTTCGGCAAAAATTGGGACGCACTCGCCGACTATTTAAGCGACCTGAGCTGGCTAGCTTCCGACGCCTTCGTTATTTGTTTTGCCAATGCGCATCACTATCGCGATACCCACGAAGAAGATTTCAAAACACTCATTGAAATTCTTGAAGAAGCCTCAGCCAACTGGAGTGAACAGGAAAGCCCGTTCTGGGCATTTTTGAGTTTACCTGACGAAGAGTTTGAACAAATGCAGGTGTAAAGATTAACGTAGGAGGCCGCTCGCGGGCGACGGACGTTTCTTACTTTACGAGAAGTCATACCTCATTTGATAAATAATCCGATGAGCAAAGCGTTGATGGCGAATGATTCGCAAGCTCTGAGGTAGGGGCGCATGCTTGCTGCGCCCACACTCTGCGACAATGCTGATACAGGGCGCAGCAAGCAGCGCCCCTACGGGTTAAATATATAGTCAACAATTCCAAGCCAGTACCTCATCGGATTATTAGCAGGAATAGCTATACAACGATTCATTTATGCAAAAACCTACACTCTTTCCGGAGCATTCATGGCCACCAGCATTCACGAATTCAATGACGACAAACGTAATGAAAATATTCTTATCTACGTCAACGGCGAATTAAAACCACGCAAAGAAGCGGTTGTTTCAGTCTTCGACAGCGGATTCGTTCTTGGCGACGGCATTTGGGAAGGTATGCGAATTCATGACGGCCACGCTGCCTTTCTCGATCAACACCTTGATCGTTTATATGAAGGCGCAAAAGCCATTGCCATGAATATCGGACTTGATCGCAATGAATTAACCCGCGCCATCTACAACACCCTGGCCGCGAACGACATGCGCGATGGCGCGCATATTCGCCTCATGGTAACGCGTGGCGTCAAACGCACGCCATATCAAGATCCACGCGCCACTATTGGCTCGGCCACCATCGTCATCATCCCGGAATTCAAGACACCACGCCCCGAAGTACATCAGAAAGGCTTGAAACTTTTCACTGTACATGTGCGTCGTGGTGCGCCCGACGTGCAAGACCCCAAATTGAATTCGCATAGCAAACTAAACTGCATTACCGCCTGCATACAAGCGACTGAAGCCGGCGCCGATGAAGCCTTGATGCTCGACCCGCATGGCTTTGTGGCTACCTGTAACTCCACGCATTTTTTTATTGTACGAAAAAGTGAAGTCTGGACATCGACCGGCGATTATTGTTTGTCGGGTATTACACGCGCGAATGTTTTGAAAGTCTGCCGTGAAGCCGGCATTCCGGTCTTTGAGAAAAACTTTAGCCTAACCGAAGTGTATAGCGCCGACGAAGCTTTCGTCACCGGCACCTTTGCCGGTGTTGCGCCGGTGCATACCATTGATGGCCGTGTTATCAGCGAAGCCCGCGGCCCGATGGTCGAAAAATTACAAATGCTTTATCAAGACTTGGTGAAGCGTGATATTGCATCACGCAGCAATGCAGCCACATGAAGTCACCTCTTCGCATTGCCATGTGGAGTGGCCCGAGAAATATCTCAACCGCCATGATGCGTGCCTGGGAAAATCGCGGAGACTGCGCAGTCTCCGATGAACCTTTGTATGCGGCCTTTTTATCCGACACGCAACTGGATCATCCGGGCCGTGACGAAGTCATTGCCGCTGGTGAAACCGATTATAAAAAAGTGATTACCGATTTATTGGGAGATGCACCTGATAAACGCGAGCTCTGGTATCAAAAACATATGACGCATCATCTGTTGCCGAACTATGAGCGCGACTGGATTCCAAAGCTGACCAATATTTTATTGATTCGCGACCCCGCCGAAGTAGTCGCGTCCTATGTTAAAAGCCGTGCTAGCGTCACAGCAACCGATATCGGAATACCACAGCAACGCCAACTGTATGACGAAATAACTCAGGCCACCGCCAAGGCACCACCCATTATCGACGCCGGCGATTTTTTACGCTCGCCCAAAAAATATCTCAGAGCCCTATGCGATTTTTTACAGATTGAATTCACCGACCGCATGCTGCACTGGCCCGCTGGCCGCCGTGCCAGTGACGGCGTTTGGGCACCCCATTGGTATGCGGCTGTTGAAGCATCCACCGGTTTTGAACCCTGGCGCGCCCGCGAGGATACATTGACTGGCGAAGCTGCAAAAGTCGCTGAAAACTGCCGCCCCGATTATGATTTTTTGTTTGAGAGACGCTGGGTTGTTTGAACGTGTTTCAAAACCGTAGGGTGCGCTCAAGCGCACCTTGCCAGATTTATCTTACAAAGCGAACGCAACCAGAAAGATCGCTGATATTTAACATCGCGCAAAAATCCATGGCCGAGGAAGTATTGCGCCAAGTCGCATTCTATTAGGGAAAATTCAATGCACCTTATCGCGTTTATCAAGTTTCACATCGATGTAGGGTGGAACCGCCAGCTCTTGGCGATTCCACCATGCATTGCGACAGCCGTGGGGTTGGTGGATACCGCCAAAAACGGTGGGATCCACTTTACGTCAATCTTATTTTTGATTGAAGCTTACGGCCTTAACGAAATGAAATAAATGATATTGAACAGTCAATTTTTGCCAAAGGAGGATGAGAAATAAATATGTATGCGTGCCAGATTTTGGCCCACCGGAAATACCGTGCCAAAGGCACCCATGCCATTGGGCATTGCTTTGTAGGAATATTCCCATGTTATATATGCCCGTCGAACAGGCAATGTCCGCATCGAGTAATGCCGTTTAGGTTTTCTTGAATGCAATGCCTCCATGGTAAATTTAGGATTAAAAAAGATGAAATGGCTTCGTCGTATTTTCGCAATACTCACCGTTCTGGTTTTGGCTGTGGTTGCTTTTGCAATGTCGACAGCGCTCAGTACCGAACATCCGGTCGGCTTCCAGATTACACAGACGACCAATGCGGAAGGTAAACCCTTCGCAATCGGTGTGTGGTACCCGACCGATGCGAGCCCGCGACCAACAACATTTCTTGGCGGCCAGATGATGAGCGTTGCGCCCGATGCTGCGGTGTCGGGAAAGAGTCTGCCGCTAGTCGTTATATCTCACGGCAACATGGGTGGCCCCGGAAGTCATGCAGACCTGGCGCTATACCTTGCCAGCGCAGGTTATATCGTCGCCGCTCCGATGCACACCGGCGACAATTATGCCGATCAAAGCGCTGCCGGTTCCGTCAATTTGTACAGTGGACGCAATCAGGAACTGCGTGCCACCGTCGATTTCATGCTTAAGCAATGGCGCGGCCACGAAAGTATCAACCCGCAACGCATCGGTGCGTTTGGATTATCCGCCGGTGCATTCACTGTATTAACCACTGTCGGCGCACAACCCGATCTGAGTATCGTGCCGAAACATTGCGTTGAATCACCCGAGTTCGTGTGCGATGCCCTTCGTTTCTCCAAATCCCCTTTGGTGAATCCCGACACGAAAAACTGGGGAAATGCGTTTCAGTCCGACCCTAGAATCAAAGCCGCAGTCATCGCGGCACCGGGCCTGGCATTCACGTTTGCTCCGAACGGGCTCGCCAATGTGCAGGTTCCCATCCAACTTTGGAGTGGCGATAGTGACGACAAGGTTCCCTACGCCACCAATACCAAACTCGTTCGCGACGCGTTGGCTGAGGGCGTGGAATTCCATTCTGTCCCGGGTGCAGGACATTTGTCCTTTCTTGCCCCCTGCGGCCTTTTGGCACCTCCGGCCATCTGTTCCGAGCAGGGGAATTTCGACAGAAAAACTTTCCATGCAACGATGAATGCCGATGTGCTGACATTTTTCGAGAAGAACATGAAGAAATGAAATCGCATGCAAAAATGAAGCTCGGTTGAATTGTTCCAATCCGAGCTTTATAACTACATTAGATTGGAATCAAAACCCTCGTCACCCCGTAAAAAAAAACGAGTACCAGATGCTTAAATCGAAGCAGGATTTTGATCCAGCTTGTTGATGCTTCTGGATCTCGGCTTGAGCAGCTATGCTGTTAAAAGCCGCCGGGAAGAAGATCATTTTTTATCATTCAACAAATATAGTTGCCCCGTTGGTTTTTAAGCGCATAGCTGGTCAAAACGGGATCCAAAAATTGGGGGCGAAACGCGTAGCACGGATCGCGCTCTACCGACCCGGGAATAAACCCAACGCAGGATAAGAGTCCTCGCCTTGAAATTATTTACTGTGAAGATACAAACATGATGATCTTGTTAATCCTTCAAAACCCGGGTCGGTAGAGCGTGACCCGGGCTACGATGCTTATTTAACGACGTGACCCCCAAACTGAGTAGCACTTGAGTTAAGAATCCGGCCCTATAATTCCTCAAGGAGTCCGGACATGAAAAAACGGTTTTCAGATGAACAAATCATTGGCTTTTTACGCGAAGCCGAAGCAGGCATGGCGATCAAGGAACTGTGCCGTCGGCACGGATTCTCGGAAGCCAGCTACTATTTATGGCGTAGTAAATTCGGTGGAATGACAGTGCCGGAATCAAAGCGTTTGCGAGATCTGGAAACAGAGAATGCCCGGCTCAAGAAGCTGCTGGCCGAATCACTCTTGGAAATCGAAGTCACTCGCGAAGTGCTCCGAAAAAAGTGGTAAGCGCATCAGCGAAGCGGTGCTTGGTGCGGGAACTCAAATGCAAAGGTCTGACCGAACGCCACGCCCTGGAGGTCGTGGCAATGAGTACCAGTGCGTTGCGCTATGTGGCGCGAAGCGAGGGCAATGACGCCTTGCGATAGGCCATCTTGGCGTTGGCGCATCGGCACACGCGTTACGGTTGGCGAATGATTCATTTAAAACTGCAGCAAGTCGGCTGGCACGTTAATCACAAGCGGGTAAGGCGGCTGTATCGTTTGGAGAAGTTGATGGTACGCAAGCGTAAACGCAAGAAAGTGGCGATTGCCGAGCGTCAACCGTTGATCCGTCCGCAACGAGCCAACGAGGTCTGGTCGATGGATTTTGTGTTTGACCGGGTGGCCGATGGCCGTTCGCTGAAATGCCTAACGGTGGCCGACGATGCCACGCACGAATCGGTCACGATTGAAGTTGAATCAGCCATCTCCGGGATACAAGTCACGCGAATCCTTGATCGATTAAAAGCAGAACGCGCCCTACCTAAAGTCATCCGAACCGATAACGGAAAAGAGTTTTGCGGGCGAGCCATGGTGGCATGGGCGCATGCGAATGGTGTGAGCTTGCGATTGATTGAACCGGGCAAGCCAAACCAAAATGCTTACATCGAATCCTTCAATGGCCGCTTCCGAGACGAGTGTCTAAACGAACACTGGTTCACCAGTCTGGCTCATGCACGCAGCATCTTCAGCACCTGGCAAAAGGAATACAACGAAGATCGACCGAAAAAAAGCCTGGGAGGAAAGACACCGGCAGACTATGCCAGATATCTGCAGTTACAAAACATAGCAAAAACCATTACAGTGCAAACCGTCGGACTCTAAACAAAAGCACTACTCAAATAGGGGTCACGTCGTTAAAACAATAGAAATTGGTCTGACATTTTGGTTGTGAAAAACCTCTGACTGATCGGAGGGCCCATGAAAACCAATTGATACGCCATTTGACTGACGAAGAAACTGTCTTTCCGAATGCGACAGATTTCAGATATGTCTGAGCTCTACAATGAACTTTTAGGAATGTTGTTTTTCCGGAGTTATGTTGTGCTCCAGCTTTTTACCAGCCGTCCTACGGTTGAAAGCCGCGTTCCGTCATCCTTGGCTGTTGCAAGCCTGAGCTACCCCTTATTTTTCTCTTTGGAATGAAAACTCTGCATGGCGCGTTCAAATTGCAATGCCGTTGAGTGAACCAATGGTCGATATAAGTAACGCAGAATCACATTCGGAATCCATTGACCCCGCTCTTCTTGCGCAACCCTGGCCCTTGGGTGGTCCATAAAGCGAAAGCCGATCGGCTGATAGTTCTTATCGCTGCACCAAAACTCGATTTGCTTAAGGTGTTTGACGCTTTTATAGCCATAGTGCGAAGGTGCCACCAAACGCAATGGTGCGCCGTGGGCAATCGAGAGGACTTCGCCATTTAAGCTATCGGCCAGCATGACATTAACTGCAAGCAAATCTTCCAATGGCAAAGTAGTTCGATAACCGTCTTGGGATTTCAAAACCACAAATTTTACCTTGCTGGCTGGTATTGCCATCGGCAGCACTATCTGCTGGTAAAAATCTGAAAACCGATAGCCGCTCCAAACAAGAGACCTATAGCTCCATGTGGTGACGCAATGAAAATCCGAGCATTGCTCTATTCGCTTCAAGGATTTCATTTCGGTTTCAATAATTACTGGTTTATCAACATCCCCAGAAATAGAAAGTTGTACGCGTTCGATATTTGCCGGAAATCGATTGGCAAACGGCGTAAGCCCAAAGCGTGGGAAAGTCTTGCTTTCATATTGCCCTGGTGGCAGTCGCGAACTGGTATTCATGCGAATCCTCAAGAACTTTAGGCTGGCAACATGCGTCGTGCCCGTTACAACTCACACATATCATTGGCACAGCCTTGTGATTTCGCGTTCGCTTTTTTCGCTGCGCGCGTCACCATCCAGCCAAAAAGCTTGGTAATACCTAGCTTCGATAGAAACATTCGGTTATCGGCAATCCAGGGGTAAATTCTGTCCCACACGGGTCGCAATAGGGGATTTGCCCACATTTTTTCCATGCCGATAATGCCGGTCGCGCCATAGGCGGCTTCAAATACGGCAACGCCAATTAACCATACGCCATTGGCGTCGCGGGCATGAATTAGTCGCATCATGGCGGTTTGTTGGTAACCGGCTTTGCTTGCATAGTCATCACTGAAATTAACTGGTGAGCAATCGACTAGAACCAGTCGCTGGTGCACGTCGTATTGTTTCAAAGCATACATTTCGGTCCGACATAAAGGACATGAAGCATCGTAGTAAATACTTATTGGGTAGGCGATGTTCATTTTGTATTCTCACGCATCAGCTTTTGAATTTTGCTACCGAGCTTCATCACTTTCATTAAAGTCGCCGGTTCCATCCTTAGCATTTCCTCACCCCAGGATGACATAGCGACCATCAGGCCGTAAGTGTCTTCAATACGTTTGCGGGTGTCTTTATCTTCGGTAATGTAATCGGGATCGGCCATGCATTCTTTCAATATGCCGACGGTGGGATCGAACTCGCGGGATTTTCGCTCGCGTACAACGGTACGCATTAATTCCCAAACATCCTTTGATGTTTCAAAGTGGTCACGACGATCGGCAAAAATATGGATAACGCGGACAAGGTTCAGATTCTGCAATTCTTTAAGGCTATTGCTGACATTGGAGCGCGCCACTTGCAGAATTTCCGCTATTTCTTCGGCATGCATTGGGCGGCCTGACAAAAACAGTAGTGCGTGAATTTGGGCGACGGTTCGATTGACGCCCCAACGCGACCCCATCTCGCCCCAGTGCATCACAAAGCGCCGACGGATCGGGCTGAGTGTATCGACAACGTATTCGGCAACATTTTCCATGCAATTTTCCTACCTCTTGCGTTTATTCTAGTTTCGACATATATTTCTGTCAAGACAGAAATGTCTGAATATTTTAGCTAAACAGAAAAAGCGAGCCTGACATGGAAAAAGTAATGAAAGTCATGGTCTTAGGTGGTGCCGGCTTTATCGGTCGCCACGCAGTCGCCGCTCTACTAAAACAAAACTATCAGGTAATTATCGGAAGCCGACACCCGAAGCGTATTGAAAAGCGTTTGAAAGAAGCCGCACATAATTGCGACCGTCGGCAAATTCGTTTTGAAGAAATGCCCTACGCCGAACAATGGCGCCACAATTTGCAGGATGTAGATGCCGTGATTAATTGCGTCGGCATTTTGCGTGAACGCAGAAAAGAAACCTACGAAGCCGTTCACCTGCATGCCCCGGTCGCTCTGGCACAGGCCTGCAAACAAAAAAACATCCGTTTGATCCATGTTTCGGCGCTGGGTTTGAATCATGAACATCGCAGTGGCTTTTTACGCAGCAAGTTCAAAGCTGAGCAGTTACTGGGTATGAGTGGCGCGGATTACTGTTTGGTAAGACCTTCACTACTCGATGGGCGTGGCGGCTTTGGTGCCAGCTGGATTCGCCGCATGGCACACCTGCCCGTGCATTTATTGCCGAGTAAGGCCACCGGGAAAATTGCTGCCTTAGATGTTGAAGACTTGGGTGAGGCACTAGCAACCCTGGTCGAATTTCCCATCGCTGCCAACGTAAGGCCTGATCAACGTGAATTTGATCTTGGCGGATTGCAGTTACGTGACATTGCCACTTATATGCAAGCCATGCGGATGAATCACGGGAGTGAACCGGCGCGTTGTATTCGCATACCCGGCCTGCTGGCACGCATCGGCAGCCATATTTGCGATGTACTGCATTTTTCACCGTTTTCGTTTGGCCATTGGGAGTTGCTGCACTACGACAATATTCCACGTGTGAATAGATTGCCGGAATTATTGGGCCGTACGCCACGTACAGTAGGCGCACCTGTACTTATCACGGATATTCCCGGAAAAGTCGCGATTGAAACCGGGCTATCGACTCGCTGAAAATACGTGTGGCCCTAGGTAGAAGCGCTCACGAGCGCGACAAATCTTCAATCTGCGATATCAATAAAATAAAACGTCATGGTGATGTAAGCGTAGATGACGAACTTTTTGTTCGCGTCGCAGATTTTTCGTGCTCGTGAGCACTCCTGCGGGTTGAACTTATAGCTAGACCACACCAGCATGCCATAGGATTATTTGTTCAATTCGCTATAGCATTCTCAGGTAACATTCTTTTCAATTCGTCACGGCAGCAGCCGGCATGACGTTCATCGGATGATTGGGAAGATTAGCTACAGCTCAAATAACTAGATACTTCTGAATCCGGGCATTCGCCGGAAAACACTGTTTATAGTGTGCTCCACTAACTGAAGTCACTATTGAAACTACTGAATTTCAGGCATCATCAGGGAAATAATTTCGGGATCTTTATCATGCAGCGTTATGCCTTGCTCAGCCTTTGCATTTTATTTTCCTCAGTAGTGCAGTCAGCTACTCCTTCACTCGAAACCACAGCAGAAAAAACCGGCTTCAAAAAGACTGGCCGCTACGAAGAAGTCATACAGTTATGTAGTGACTTTCAAAAAGCCTACCCCAAAGCCGTTCGCTGTGTCGAGTTTGGTCGCACACCGGAAAACCGGCCCATGCTGGCATTGATTGCATCGCGTTCGGGCGTGCTGAATTCGAAAGATGCAAAGGCGAAAAAGATACCGACATTGCTGATTCAAGGCGGTATACATGCCGGTGAAATTGATGGCAAAGATGCAGGATTTCTGGCTTTACGTGATGCATTAAATGCACCGAAGGAAAAAAACTGGCTTAAACATCAGGTCCTGATTTTTGTACCCGTTTTCAATATTGATGGCCATGAACGCTTTGCTGCCTGGAATCGCCCCAACCAGCGTGGTCCGGAAGAAATGGGTTGGCGCACAACGGCACAAAACTTCAATCTGAATCGGGATTATGCAAAAGCCGACACGCCTGAAATGCAAGCCATGCTGGCGCTGGTTAATGAGTGGGACCCGATCGCCTATGTTGATTTGCATGTTACCGATGGTGCGAAATTTCAGCATGATATTTCGATACAAGTACAGCCCGCCAATGCTGGTGACAGTGAGCTACAAAAAGCCGGGCTTGCAATGAAAAATGCTGTGCTCGCCGAACTAAAATCCAAAGGTTCACTGCCAGTGGGGTTTTATCCATCGTTCAACGTGAATGATGATCCGACTTCAGGCTTCAATGATGGCGTTGCGCCACCGCGTTTTTCGACCGGCTATTTTTACCTGCGCAATCGTTTCGGTATGTTGGTCGAAACCCATTCCTGGAAGGACTACGCGACACGTGTTCGCATTACCCGTAACTCCATTGATGCCATGCTGCGCCTCACAGCTTTGCAGGGCAAAGATTGGCGTGCCATTGCAGAGCAAGCGGATATTCGTTCAAGCAAAAAAATAGGCCAAAAAGAAGTACTTGATTACACGGTTAGCGACAAAACACGCACCATTGATTTTCTTGGCTATGAATACACACGAACGCCATCGGAAATTTCTGGCCAGTTAATGACGCGCTATGACGAGACAAAACCACAAGTTTGGAAATTACCGCTAAAAGAAGAAATTATTATCGGCAATAGCGAAATAATGCCCGCTGCTTATATCGTGCCGCCGGCTTACGCTGCGTTAGTGTCAGCAAAGCTGCAGCAACATGGTATTGGCTATCGAATTATTGACAAAGCGATTAGAAAAGCGGCAGTGGAAACATTTCGTGCCGATACCGCGAAACAGGCGGCACAATCGGTTGAAAGTCATCAACGCTTGACAGTCACGGGTGCGTGGAAAGCCGAACCAAGCAGCATTAAAGTCGGCAGTTTATATGTGCCATTGAACCAAGCAAAATCGAAATTGATAATGGCCTTGCTTGAAGCCAAAGCGCCCGACTCGTTACTTGGCTGGGGGTTTTTCAATAATTCTTTTGAACAAAAAGAATATATGGAAGATTATGTTGCCGAGGAAGTTGCACGCGAGATGCTGGCAAAAGATCCGGCATTGGCGGCAGCATTCAACAAGAAAATTACCGAAGACGCCGAGTTTGCGAAAGACCCACAGGCAAGACTGCAATATTTTTATAAATTGCATAGTGCATGGGACGAAGAATTTAATAAGTATCCGGTGATGCGTTTACGCGAAGCGTTATAAACATTCGTGGGAGCGGCGTAAGCCGCGAATGTTCTGCGTTAATCTCCGACGCAGGTCTTTCGCGGCTTACGCCGCTCCCACGTTTATGGCTTATGGGTTATAGCTAACCGACAGCAGCCGTGGTTTTTTTCCGAGCGTAATAACATAAATACGATCAAATTCGTTTTCGCCAATCGGTGTGACATCGACATTGCTTAGATGTTTGATGATCTCGGGTACGGTATTGCTGTGGCCGACAATCAAAACGGTTTCGCCACGATGTTTCTTCTGGATTTCTTTCAGTAAGTCTGAAGTATAAGTCTTGGTGTTTTCTTTAGTTGCAGGACGCACTTCCAGTTGCAATCCTGCTTGTGTTGCTGAAGGCAATCCCGTTTGCTGAGTACGTTTGTATTGGGTGGTGTAAACAGCTTTAAGATTGCTATCCTTCAAAATGGTAGCGAGTTTATTTGCACGGGCATTGCCTTGCTGGCTCAGACTTGGATCTTTAGGGTCATCTGTTGATTTTTCCGCATGGCGTACCACGATGATCATGGTGTCGGCTGCAATAGTGTTTGTAGAAAAAAGAACTGAAAAGAATAAAAGCGCAATGGTGGAATACTTCATTTTATTTCTCCGTTCTTGATAGTTTGACTTCCCGACGAAAGTCGGGATCCAGAAGTTAGAACCTTGCAACACTTTAATCGCGCTTTGCACTCTGCTTCTAGGCCCCGTTTTTCAACGGGGTGACGGCTTTAATTATTCGATAATTTTTCTTCTCTCGCGGGCAACTCATCCCCTGCTCGCCACATCGTTTCGGTTAAAGTTTGCATCAATGCCTCCACTTCAGCGCGGCCTGCCGTTGAGTGAATGGGCAGCGCGAGCATGTCACCGGCTTTAGCCCAGCTTAGAATGGTTCGCACCGCTTCAACTTCATCTAATTGAATCGTGATGTTGCTTTCAGGTACGCCATGTTCAATCAAGGCATTTTGCAGAATGGCGGCAACTTCACCCGCTTCACGGCCGCGAATGAAGCCGTCAATATCTTTCAATAAAATAAAATCCGGTTTGAAGCTGGCGGCAACTTTTGCGAGTTCGCGAATATCAGTGTCTTCACGATTTCCTGCCTGACCCAACAATAAAGCCAGGCGGCCGGTCGCTTGCTGGTTTTGCACAATACTCAAAAATCCGTGTAAGCCTTCCGGGTTGTGCGCGTAGTCGATCAATACGCTGGCGCCACCGATGTTCCAGGATTGCAGCCGACCCGGATTATCACTGTTCTGCGAACCAAATCGCTGCATGGTTGTTTTAATGGCAGTAAGTCCGACACCTAAACTGAAAGCAATACAGGCAGCGGCAGCAAGGTTTTCAATATTGTATTGAGCGCTACCATTCATGCTTAAAGGCATGTCGGCTATTGCGCCGAGATCAAACGCATTCAAATAAAGATGTGAATTGATCAACACACAAACGCTGCCACCGCGTTTTTTCAAATCAAGAATATGCGAATTATTTCCCTGCATTGAAAAATAGGCTAGGCGACATTTAAATCGTCCGGCCTTTTGCATGAGCACGGCATCGTCGGCATTCAATACCAGAACACCATTTTCATTCAACGCTCGGGCAACGGTAAGTTTTACATCGGCCAATCCGGATAAATCATGGATACCGTATTCACCAAAATGATCGGCGCTGATATTGGTCACTGCAGCAACATTAACTTCTTGCACGGCAAGGCCACGCCGCAAAATTCCGCCACGTGCGGTCTCCAAAATGCCGGCTTGCACAGCCTGATTGCGAAGAATGGAGCGTGCTCCCATCGGCCCGGAATAATCGCCTTCTTCGTAACAAATACCATCCAGAAATAAACCATCAGTGCAGTTGTGGCCGGTATGCCAACCTTGTGCGCGACACATCGCGGCAACTAATCGTGTCGTAGTGGTTTTACCATTGGAACCCGTGATGAAGGCGGTAGGAATACGCGATGATTTTTGCCAATCAATAGTATTAATTTCAGGCAAGGCTTCCATCAACCAGGTCTGACCTCCCTGCCCTTCACCGATGGAAAAAAACTCGTCATCATTAAAAGTAGGCAGATTTTTTTCTAGCGTCGCATTTATCAATGCCAATAAATGCGGGTTTTCTTCGGCTTTTGCTATTTTTTCCAGTGTCGCCAACGCTGCTTTACCGTCAATTAAACTTGGCATGGCAGGCGAATAGTTTTCCTGTTCGCAAGCAGATGTTTTTAACCATGCCCATTCATTAATTTCCGTGCCGGTATAGAGCAAATCTGCTGGCGCTGAAAATACCAGACTGACGCCGGTTTTATGTTTGCGAATAACAAAATCCGGCGTGCTCCACTGCAAATACGCGCAGGCTTGAAGCACATATTTCTGCCAAATAGCTAATAAATTATCGGAGGGGATTTCGCCACCCAATACCTCAAGCGCAACACCGCACCCAGGCAAATATAAATTTGGCCCAGTCAATCGACGCGAATCACGAAAACCCTGCTCGCTTAATGTCATTGTCAATCGTCAGATTCGCGCGAGATGAAAATACCACGCTCATCGCGCGAAATACCTTCCATCATTGCGAATGCATTGTCTTCCACGATGGTTTCAGACGCTGGTGCTGTTACTGCGGCAACACGCTCCGGCACTGCACCCTCTGGACGGAACTTGATGATTTGTTTCCACGAACGCACGAGTGCATCGGCAAAAATCAGCATCAAATCACCTGGCTGTCCCATTCGCAGCGCGGCATCAATGGCTTCTTGTTCGTCGGGAATAATGGATATGGCCGATTCCGGAACGCCTTTTTCTTTCAAGGCACGCGATTGAATCATCGGCACTTCATCGCCATCGCGGCCACGCAAACTATCGTCGCGACGACAAATATAATGATCAAAGCGTCCGGCCACTGCATCGGCAATGGCGACTAAATCTTCATTGCGTCGATCACCTGGCCCTGCCAAAACGACAATGCGGCGGCCAGTGACATCTAGACGTTGAGCCAAATCTGCCATCACCGATACCGCGTGTGCATTGTGGCCGTAATCGAACAAGACTTTGAACGGATGTTCGTTGAATACATTCATCCGGCCCGGCGCCTGGAAGAATGTTGTGTCGAATGTCCGCAAACCTTGGCGAATGGAATCGAGTTTGATGCCTAACGAAAATGCCATTGCAGCGGCGAACATCGCATTTTGCACATTATGCAAAGCGCGACCTTCCAGCGTTGCCGGAATTAAATGCGTCCACAGCAATGGAATGTGACTGCCCTTGTCGTACAGCGTAATCATTTGACCATTGACGCCATCTTCGAGCGCGCAGGCACGACCGCCGGCACGAATATGTTCGCGCACTAAACCATGCGAAGGATTAAGCGTGACATAGCAAATCATTTTTGCATCGGTGTAGCCCGACATCTTCAACACATTCGGATCGTCGGCATTCAATACTGCGCAATCTTTTGCGACTTCGACCACGATGCGTTTTACTTCGGCGAGTTGTTCGAGTGTATCGATGCCTTTCATGCCGAGATGATCCGATTGCACATTCAACACGGCACCCACATTCACTTCGCTGACGCCCATACCGGCACGCACTAAACCGCCGCGTGCGGTTTCTAAGATGGCGATATCAATTTGCGGATCCGACAGCACCATTCTTGCTGAAACCGGGCCGGTCATATCACCTTCTACGGTACGTTGGCCGTCGATATAAACGCCGTCGGTGGTGGTTAAACCCGGAGTAAAACCGGCCATCTTGGTGATATGCGCCAACATGCGTGCCGTCGTCGTTTTACCATTGGTGCCGGTCACTGCGGCAATCGGCACGCGTGCGAGCGAGCCTTGCGGAAACAGCATGTCAATCACGGGGCCAGCGACATCGCGCGGCGTGCCTTCACTCGGTGCCACATGCATACGGAAACCCGGTGCTGCATTCACTTCGCAAATACCGCCGCCAATATTGCGATAACTTTCGGCAATATTGGTAATCAAAAAATCGACGCCGCCAACATCAAGACCAATCGCACGAATCGCACGCACGGCCATGTCGCGGTTATCGGGGTGAATCACATCGGTAACATCGGTCGCGGTACCACCGGTTGAAAGATTCGCGGTCGAACGCAGATAAACGGTCTCGCCATCTTTCGGTACGGAATCGGCCGTGTAACCAACACGCGTCATCATCATGTTGGCTTGGGCATCAAGCTCCAAACGAGTCAATACTTTTTCATGACCAACACCACGACGCGGATCAAGATTCACCACATCGACTAATTGCGAAATGGTATGCACGCCGTTGCCGACCACATGGCCCGGCGTGCGCTTGGTAGCGGCGACTAATTCGCCATTGACCACGAGCAAACGATGGTCGTCGCCTTCCATAAAAGTTTCGACGATGACAGAACGCGAATGTTCTTTTGCTTTTGCGAAACCTTCGGCTACTTCATCGTCGGTCATCAGGCGAATGGAGATGCCGCGGCCGTGATTGCCGTTATAAGGTTTTGTCACGACAGGAAAACCGATGCGGCGCGCCGCACGAATTGCGAGCGATTCGGTTTGTACTAATTCCTGACGTGGCACCGGCAAACCCAGCGAGCCTAAAATTTTATTGGTTTCTTCTTTATCACTCGCCAACTCAACCGCAATGTGCGGCGTGCGGCTAGTGATTGTGGCCTGGATACGCTGTTGGTACTTTCCATGCCCTAGTTGTATCAGGGATTGCTCGTTCAAACGCAGCCATGGAATGTTTCTTTCTTCAGCGGCTCTCACAATTGAAGCAGTCGATGGCCCCAGAGCGCGGCGTTGTGCGAAACGAATAAATTCATCACGAGCACTTGGCCAGTTCCAATCTTCGGGCAACAGACCACTGGTTTGCAATGCAGCTGGCAATAGCGAAGTTAATAATTTAAGCGCTAATTCACCGGCGGCAATGCCTTCATCTTTTTGTGCGTATTCATACACAACGCTATAAACGCCGGGCTTGTCGGTGCTGCGGGTTTTGCCGAAAGTAACATCTTCGCCCGCCATATTTTGCAGTTCGATCGCAACATGTTCCAGCACGTGGCCGAGCCAGGTGCCTTCGTCGTCTTTCATGCGTCGAACAAAACCGCCCGGCTCGCGATACGAACAACCATGCTCGAATAAACCCGGCAGCGCATTGACCAAGCCATCTACAAAATCATTCCCTAATTTTGCGGTTGGCCATTTTTCCAATTCACCTAGATCAAGTTCCAGTTTTATCACCGGAAAATGCGCATACAAGGACGGCCCAACAAATACATTACGTTCGAGAATACGCATCGCAAAATCCTAGGTTAAAGGTGTAATTAAATTTCCGGCTAATGCTTTTCTTGTATGTAAATTAAAGGTAGCACCGGCGACCAGTATGTGCACGGTCAGGCCCAGCAGGCAAACCGGTTCGCCTTCATTGACCTGGTCCATCGAAGAGAATGAAAGGTTGGAAGCATCCACGACGGTAATGCCGCCGCTGCCTTCCACTTCCAAGGTATTGTCCGGGCTAATAAAGGCGGCGGTGTCTTCATCTAGACCCAAGCCAATGGCAAACGGGTTGTAAGCCAAGGCCGTGACCAAGCGACCCAAGCGGTCACGCTGACGAAAATGTTGGTCGATAATAAAACGATTGGTCAAACCAAAACCTGGTGCAAGACGAACCGAACCTGCTATCGGTGAAGCACCTTCTTCGCCAAAGGCAATCATATGTTCGCTAATGACACTGGCACCGGCGCTGGTGCCGGCCACATGCACGCCTTCGGCATTTTGTGTGCGAATTAATTTCGCGACCGGGGTTCCGCCAATCAAAGTAGTCAAACGCAATTGATTACCGCCAGTAATAAAAATACCGGTCGCTTCTTTAATGCGTTTTAGACGATTGGGTTCAGAGCAATCGCGTCGGGTATCGAAATTAATCGACTCCACTTTCGCAACGCCAAGATCGGTAAATATTTTCTCGTAGCGATCCCCAGTATCAAGCAAACGGCTTGCGGTCGGAATAACGACAATATCGGCCGAATTACCACCACAAAGTTTTACAAAACGCTCAAGAATTCGAGGATTGTTTTCTTTTTCTTCCGCGCCGCCGATGGGAATAATCCAACCGCGTTGTTCCCCATCTTCCACTTTACTTGGGCACATCCACTCGTCCTTGGTGTAACACAACTATATGACTGGGATTTTAACCCGTGCACACCTATATTCCTAATTGGGCTGTAGCCCGGGCCACGCTACAGCGACCCGGGAGCATTTAAGTAATGCTAGAATATTCACAGTTTTCAAACGAAATCGGCGATGCGAACTCCAATTAGCACCTGTTTCTTATTCTTGATGCTTTCTCAAACCGCGCTGGCAGCCACGCCAAACAAGCCCCAGATCCCGCGCCCGGACAACGCCATATTGAAGAATAACAGCCCCGATAATACCGAAATAGAAGTCCGGCTAGATGGCGATTTCACTGGCGATGGGCTCAATGACGTGGCCTTTATCGCCGCCTCTGAAGAAAAACGCGTATTGATAGTCATGGCCGGGTATGCCGAGGAAGTCGACATGGGGCATGATCGTATTGGCCAGGTTGAGCTGGAGACTTTTCCTCTTGGCGCCGCATCGCTTAGCTTCAAGAAAGGTGTTCTGATTGTGGAGGATCTCACCGGCGGAACGACGGCGATTAACGCCCTTTACCGCTACCGTTTCGACAAGAAGAAAAAGCGCATGCAATTAATCGGCGACGACGTTATGCAATACAGTCGTACCAACCAACACGATTCTATCAAGGTAAGCACTAATCGCCTCAGCGGTAAAAGCATTTCGCAAGTCAGAAAATTGAAAGGCGATAATTACGAAGATCAACCGGCGATCACCAAAACAGTGTCAACAAAAGTGATTTACATGGAAGACACGCCCAACCCCTGCATTGTGTTGGGCTGTATGGATCAGTAATTCATTCCATGTTGAAAACGCTTAAAAAATCCGAGGTCTCATCATCTACTGCACTGCTGATTTCCAATGGTCTGACCTTGATCATGGCCCTGATTCTGAAATAACCCCTGGCTCTGGTGATATGGCCATACTGGATACAAAGCATCATCATCGGCTGGTATGCCAGAAAAAGAATGCTGGCTCTGAAAAAATTTAGTACCGAAGGCTTTACCAGCAATGACCAGCCGGTTCCGGAGAACGAAAAAGGCAAGCGATCAACCGCTTCGTTTTTCGTCATGCATTATGGCATTTTCCATTTTGTCTATTTGATGTTTTTACTGGAGAAGGCAAAACTCGACTCTGCCTGGGATGCACTCTGGATAATCGTTTGCGGCTTCTCCTATGTATTGGCACAGCGGAAAACCTCCGAACAACAAATAGCTTCCGACGCGCTTGGAAAACCCAACATCAGCAAACTGATGTTTCTGCCCTATCTACGAATACTGCCCATGCATCTCACGATTATTTTTGGAATGATCGGCGGCTCGACTTTTTCAATTTTATTTTTTATCGCGCTAAAAACTATCGCCGATATTTTACTGGACAAATTTGATCGCAATATGGCGAGCAAAAACAGCGTGCATCAATCCTGATGTTTTCGTAGGAGGGCCTTCTAGGCCCGAAAAATTACGCCAGATCTATCGCGCATAAAGGACGCTCCTACAAGAAGCAATCGCGCCTGAGTGACGCTCGCGCGGCAATCTACTTCAATCTGTCCAAAACTTCTTTCAAATCATCCGCCAACGGTGCATTGACCAGATACGGCATCGTGCCGCCTTCCAATGCAAACTCCATCGAGGCGGCGTGCAGGAACAGACGCTTTAATCCGACTTGCTCGGCGAGTTTTTTATTGGCTTCGCGTTCACCGTATTTTTCGTCTCCTGCCACGGGGTGCCCAAGATGGGCGGCGTGCACGCGTATTTGATGAGTGCGGCCGGTTTCGATGGTCACTTCGCAAAAACTGTGACCGCCTCGACGTTCGAGCAATTTGAAATGGCTAACCGAGGCCTTCCCTTCCGGATGCACCCGCACCATTCGTTCGCCACCTTGCAAAACGGAGCGCTGCAAAGGCATATCGACTGTCATGGTGCCGGCGGGCATTTTTCCGACTAATAAGGCCAGGTATTTTTTATTCGGAGCCTCCTCGTCTTCGCCTTCGCGCAACAAGGCACCGAGTTCCAATAAAGCCGAACGCTTCTTGGCGATGATCAATACACCGCTAGTATCTCTATCTAGACGATGCACCAATTCAAAGGTCTCGTTCGGTCGCAAGGCACGCAGGGTTTCGATAACGCCAAAACTAATCCCGCTGCCGCCGTGGGCAGCCATGCCCGATGGCTTATTAATGGCCAATAGAGCTTTGTCTTCAAAGATGATGCTGGCAGCCAGGCGCTCCATCAGCGATTTGGGTGGCAGCCGAACCTCGCCCTCCACTTCAAGCCGAACCGGCGGAATACGCACTTCGTCACCGACAAAGACCCGGGCGTCCGGTTTGGCGCGCTTGCCATTGATGCGCACTTGCCCGCTGCGCACTAGCTTATAAATGAGGCTTTTGGGCACGCCTTTGATTTGGCTGGACAAAAAGTTGTCCAGGCGCTGATTATCGCGATCTTCGGGCACTTCTACCGATCTTACCGCCGTGTTTGGGCTTGCCTTGCGGGGCGGGGTCGTCATAGTCATATTCGTCTGTTACACTGAGTTCGCGAGATAACGTCCTGATTTCGCTGGAATGTCGGCCGAAAGCTGAGCACCAGTGATTCCTGAAAAGCCGCTACCACACTCCAAGGGAGTGACCATGTTAGCTGGTTCGATGGTCGGATGGGTATCGCTCGATGCGTGATGCATCGAACAGACCGGAAAACGCTCGGCGCTTTTCGGCCCCTTTTGAAACAAATGTTTAAGCGCTCCCGTGGGTACGCCCAAGGTTTGAAGCGCTGGAAGTTCCAACCAGGCAATCATGCGCATGAGCGCGTTGCCGGATGTGGTGAAGGACCCCGGCGTTCCTCGCGGTAGAGCGTGTGAGGAATAACAATGAAAAGAATGTTGATAAACGCAACGCAAGCGGAAGAATTGCGGGTTGCAATTGTGGACGGCCAAACGCTTTACGATATCGATATCGAGCAGCCATCCAAAGAACAAAAAAAATCCAATATCTATAAAGGTCGCATCGTTCGCCTCGAGCCTTCGCTTGAAGCGGCGTTTGTCGAATATGGCGGCGGCCGTCACGGATTCCTGTCACTGAAAGAAATTTCCCGGGATTATTTCCTGCCTGGCGTTGATTCCAATAAAGCCAGCATGAAAGAATTCCTGCGTGAAGGTCAGGAAATTGTCGTACAGGTAGATAAAGAAGAGCGTGGCAATAAAGGCGCTGCCTTAACCACATTCATCTCGCTCGCCGGCCGTTACATGGTGTTGATGCCGAACTCGCCGACTGCCGGTGGTGTTTCGCGCCGCATCGAAGGCGATGACCGTCAGGCTTTGAAAGAAGCCATGGACGCGCTGACTATCCCGGACGATATGGGCGTGATCATCCGAACCGCCGGTGTCGGCCGTGATGCCGAAGAACTGCAATGGGATCTTAATTACCTGCTGCAAGTCTGGAAATCGATTACCGAAGCTGCACTATCCAAACCTGCGCCATTCCTTATCTATCAAGAATCGCGTTTAATCATTCGCGCCCTGCGCGATTATTTGCGTTCCGACGTTGGCGAAATTCTGGTGGATACACCGGCGATGTATGAAGAAGCCAAAGACTTCATGCAATCGGTGATGCCGCATACGCTCAAAAAATTGAAGATGTACACCGACGACATCCCGCTATTCAATCGCTTCCAGATCGAATCGCAAATTGAAGCCGCTTACGAACGCACTTTGCGTTTGCCATCCGGTGGTTCGATTGTGATGGATCAGACCGAAGCCTTGACCGCCGTTGACGTTAACTCGTCGCGTGCCACCAAGGGCGGCGATATCGAAGAAACCGCCTATCAAACCAATATTGAAGCCGCTGAAGAAGTGGCTCGCCAATTACGTCTGCGTGACCTCGGTGGTTTGGTGGTTATCGACTTTATCGATATGGGTTCGGGCAAGCATCAGCGCATGGTCGAAGACCGCCTGCAAGCCGCCTTGAAACATGATCGTGCCCGCGTACAAATCGGCAAAATTTCGCGTTTCGGCTTGCTCGAAATGAGTCGCCAGCGTTTGCGCCCAAGCCTGGGCGAATCGAGCCAGATTATTTGCCCACGCTGCGATGGCCATGGCCGCATGCGCAGTGTTGAATCCTTGTCGCTGTCAATTCTGCGTTTGGCAGAAGAACATGCAATGAAAGAAAACACGGGGCAAGTATTGGTACAGGCACCGACTGAAATCGCCAATTACCTGTTGAATGAAAAACGGCGTGCGATTGTCGAAATCGAAACTCGCCATGAATCACCCATTTTAATTGTGGCTGATACGCAACTGGAAACCCCGCATTTCAATGTCTCGCGTCTGCGTGAAGGCGAATTGACCGAAGAATCGGCAAAGCCCAGCTATCACCGCACAACGCCGCGTAAATTGGAAATTCATTCGCTGACACGTTCACAATTGAATATTCCGGTAATGCCTGCAGTAACGCATGTTCATCCAACGCAGCCGGCACCGGCTCGCGAATCACGTGAGGATGTAACAGCAGCAGCGCCGGTAGCAAGCAATGTTCAAGCTAAAAAGCCTGGCATCTTTGCTTGGATCGCGGCCTTTTTTAGCGGCGACACCGAAAGCGAAACTTCAAAGACTGCAGCTGATGCCGGTGAGCAAAAAGAACGCAGCAGCAGAAATGGTAACGATAGAAATAATCGGAACTCACGTCCGCAACGCGACAGCCGTGGTAATCAACAGCGTCCACAGCAAAGCCGTAATCAAGCTGCCAATGCACCGCAAGTAAAACCGCAGACTGCACCAACTTCATCGCCGTCGTCGCAGCAAAATAAAGCACCGTCTCCGCAAGCTGTAAAACAAGCTGTCAAGCAAGAAATGCTTGAAGAAGCACCGATACTTGACGAAGCAAAACAACTTGAACTGCAACAACGTGCGGAAGAACTGAAACGCAAGGAAATGGAGCGGCGTGAAGCCCAGCGTCAAGAAAGCTATCGTCGCGAAGCCGAACGTAAAGCCAAACGCGAAGCGGAAAAAATTGCCCAGTTAGCCGTAGCAACAACCGCACCTGGCGATGGTGAAGTGCAAATTATTGTTGATCCGCAAGGCACAGAAGCCACCGCAGAAAATGGCAGTATCGACGATGAGCAAAGTGCCGAAGGCGCACGCCGACGTCGTGGCCGTCGTGGTGGCCGTCGTCGTCGTCGTCCCGATCAAGGTCCGCAAGATCCCAACGCAGTACAAGATGAAAATTCAAACACCGATTTCGACGATGAAGACGGTGAAGAAGAAGAATTAATGTCAGGTGATGAATCTGCATCGGAGCAAAGCAAGCCTTCACACGTTCCTGCGTTCATTGCCCCCGTGTTGGTGTCTGCAATGCCGGTAACGCGTGCAGAATCGGAATTTGATGATTTAAACGATCAACTTTCTTCAGAAAATATTGCAGTAGCGGCACCAACGCCCGCCCCTATCGTTCAAACTCCGGTTGAAAGTGCGCCAATGGCTGGGGTTTTCGCTGCCGAAACAAAGCTCGAAGAAATCGCTACGCCAATTATCGCAGCAACAACTCCGCAAGCTGAAAAAGCCGAGCCGGTTGTTGTCGCCGTTGCTGCGCCAAAGATCGAAGTAGAAGCAATCAAACGAGCACCTGTCAACATTGAAGCCAGCCCGAAAATTACCATTGAACTACCAGTAACCGCGGAATTATTGGCCGCGGCACCACAGCAAGAAGCGGTCGTTGAAGTTGTCGCCAAACCGGTGCCATCTGCTGCCGTTTCAACAGTGCCGCCAGCATTCAGTGCACCTGCACCGGTTGCGGCAATTACGCCAACGCCGATTAGTAATGTTGTGCCGCCTGCCTTAAGTGCACTAGCACCAGCGCCAACAGCACCCGTTGCAATCAGAAGCGTGCCACCTGCGTTCAGTGCTCCGGCGCCCGTTGCCGCTGTAACAGCTCCAGTACCGGCAGCCTTTACGGCTCCGGCTGCGGTGGTGGCAGAAAGCGTCCCCACACCGAGCGTTAGCAGCGTTGTTCCACCTGCCTTTAGTACACCGGCACCCGCTGCCTTCGTTGAGCCTAAAGCAGTTGAAACACTACACGTGGCTCAAACTGAAATTGATGCGCTCGCAGAAAATGCTCAGGAAGGCGATCAGCAAAAACTGATCTGATTTTTGAACATTTAAAGTGATATGAATAAAAACGCCGAGCTAAGCTCGGCGTTTTTTGTTTCACTTTGTTTATCGCTGGGACTATTCAAGCCATCGTGAAAGTCTAGCCTTTGCCTGGACATTCGTTAATACACGTCCTTCGGCTAATGCAAGTTCGCCTTGCTCAATGCCCTAAAACACATCAATTCGCTGCTGAAGCAATTCGTAACTTTCAGCGTCAGCTAGATAAGCACTTGGCAGACAATTTCAAATAATCAGGATTGGCTGCTTATCGCGCTTTGTATCAGAGAGCAATTCAGCCGCATGATGTTTCATGGTAGTCGCTAATTCGGTTCTCATAAAGTGATAAAAAAAACTAACACTTTATAGTTCGCCAGTACCCTGAAAAAATCGTGGGAGCGTCCGTTAGGCGCGACAGATCTCGCGTGATTTATCGGGCCTAGAAGTGCCTCCTACAATGCTTTCGCTGGCTCGGTAATGCCATGTTGTGCAGCCAGTCGCGCCATGCTCATCACGTCATTTACGCCCAGCTTGATCATTAATCGTGATTTGTGAGTCGCAACAGTCTTCCCGCTTAAACTCAATTTTTTCGCGATGTCTTCCGCACGTAAGCCTTGGCATAACAACATGCTTATTTCCATTTCACGTGGCGATAATCCAAAAAATGGTGACGTTGTCTGATCACCACCGAAGACCAATCGTTGCGCGAGCTCACCACCAACGTAGCGCTTGCCGCGCGATGCTTCCCGAATCGCTTTTAATAATTCTTTGGCATCGCAGGCCTTGCCCACATAGGCACTGGCGCCTGCGTCTAATAATCGCTTCGGCATCGGGCCTTCTTCCTGCACCGAAACAATCACGACTTTCGGCCCGACCTGCCCTTTAATCAAACGCTCGGTGATTTCCAAACCACTGATACCGGGCAGATGCAAATCGCATAGCACCACATCGGGCAGACATTTCTTGATCATCGGTAAGCCTTCTTCCCCACTTGTCGCCTCGCCGATAACTTCAATATCTACTTCGTTCTGCAAAATCATGCGATAACCCGCCCGCACTAACGCATGGTCGTCCAATAAAAATACACGAATCATAGAATCCCCCCGGCTCAGTGAAGACAGCTTACGGGCCTGCCTCTAGGCAAACAATACGAAAAATGCTGATTTTCTTGTAGGAAAGTTCCTACAAGGCAATTAACTCGGTTAAAATATCGACATTGGATAGGTGGCCGAGCGGTTGATGGCAGCAGTCTTGAAAACTGCCGTGGGTTTGTAGCCCACCGTGGGTTCGAATCCCACCCTCTCCGCCAAATATAAGGCTATGGGGCTTGCAAAGCCCCAGAACTTATGCCCGAATAGTCCGCAGTTGGGACAATTTGGGACACAGCATGGCAACTATCGAAAAAAGAATAGGCCGATCCGGCAAGGTTACCTGGCGTGTTCGTGTCCGCCGGCTCGACGGTCCCTGGCTCACTAAGTCGTTCCCAAAAAAAGACGATGCCGACAAATGGTCACGGGGAATCGAAAGCAAGATTGATTCGGGTGAATCAGTTCCTTCATCCGAAGCCCGAAAAAGAATTCTTGATGACGCGATCCTTCGGTACCAGACCGTTACGCTACCGCGCGCAAAACATCGCAAAAGCGCCGATGAGCAAAATCGCCTTCTAGCCTGGTGGAGCGCTGAATACGGAAAGCGCACACTCGTGAGCATTACGCCGGCAGCAATCGCCGAAGCCCGGGACAAACTTTCTGAGCGCCTTGCAAGATCAGGTGAGAAAATTTCAGGCGCCACCGTTAATCGTTACCTAACAGCAATTTCAGCTGTGTTTCGCGAAACGGTCAAAGAATACGGCTGGCTTACAAAAAATCCCGTTGTGAGCGTTTCGAAACTTGAAGATAGCAAAGGCCGCGAGCGCTTCCTCAGTGACTCCGAGCGCGAATTACTTTTCACAGCATGCCGAGCATCAACTTGCGAACCATTGCTCCCCTTGGTACAGCTGGCGCTTGCCACAGGCGGAAGGAAGAGCGAATTATTAGGCCTTCAATGGGCCGGCGTAGAACTAACACGACGCACTGTTCGATTCTTAGACACGAAAAACGGTGAAAGCCGAACTGTTCCACTCGCAAAGACTGCAGTCGCCACTTTAAAAGCTTGGCGATCAGGACGCGTGCCAGTCGGTGCAGTCTTCCCCTACTCCGTGAACGTCATCGATAAAGCCTGGCAAGCCGCCAGGGCAGAGTCTGGGATTGAAAACATGCGGTTTCATGATCTTCGGCACTCTGCGGCAAGTTACCTGGCAATGAGCGGTGCAAGCCTAATGGATATCGCTGCGATCCTTGGACATAAAACGCTCGCAATGGTGAAACGGTATTCGCATTTAAGTGAGCAACACACGACAGCAGCAATGGACAGGATGGCCGAGAAATTTCTTGATTGAGCCCGCAATTCCAAGCAGTGCATTGCTTGGCTATTTTTTGTATCCCGACAAAAGGAAAGTAATCATGGCAAAGAAAAACGTAGGACCTAAATTATGGTGCGTCGTAGTTCGCGACGAAGCGCCTGACGGCTCTATAACTGTAAGGCCGATGAAAAGTGCAGTTGAGCTGGGTTCGTTTCCGGATGCATGCAGAAGTCGATTTCAGGCGAAGAAACTACTTGCAAAAGCTCAATTTCAATTTCCATCTGCAAGGCTCGGTCATCATCAGGAGATCCACTGATGAACGCACAATTAAAAGCCCATTCTCATGAAGGTGATTTAGTCGAATTCGACATTAGACGGCTGCGTCGTCAAGCAATGCCCGAATATATTAACGGCGGCGGCGGTGGTGTGTCAGCAAAAACTATTGAGGCGATGCTTGATCGCATGATTGAGATCACTGGCTTTGCCGGCAGAACTGATGCCGACAATGATCTGCAAACTTCATTGAAACTATTTCGGGGACTGATTCGTCGTCAGAAAATGCACATAGAAGGGATGAAAAGTAGCTTGGATATGTTCGAGCGCTGCATGGCTGATAGTGATGATGAGGCGGCCAAAGAAGAGCTCGAAGTGATGAAGCGCTGCGCAACGCCGGTGGAAAAAGTCATCGTTTATTGAAGGATTATCAATGGCAACGAAGAAAAAAAACTCGGACAATTCTGCTGTGCAAAGAGTCGGTGAATACTCTTTGTATATGGGCTCCGGTAGCAAAGTTAACTATGAAGAAGCCGAGAAAGAATTAAAATCGAAAAAGCAATTGGCTCTCACCATCGCTGAACATATTGATAAGGGAGGGAAATTAGATATTGTCCATAGGCTTTATATTTCTCAGTTCTTGAAAGACTACGCAGAGCTTTTACCTGAGAAAATGAAAAAATCCCCAGGGACTAAATCCGAGCACGACTACGGCCTTATGGCATTTAATGTTGCCTTAATTATGGTCAAGGAAAAGAAAGCTTTCGATCCTGCTTGCTTTGATTATTTAGGAAATCTAGGCGACAAGAAGAAGCCGACAATGACAGCACTAAAAAAAGGACTTAAAGGCCGTCATCACAAGAATGATGAATTTTCTCGGATTGATTCGGCGCTACATTTCGCTAGAAAGGAACTCGTTAAATCTGACAAGTAATATTGAGTATAGGTGTTACACCTATTACTGAGAATAGGTGTTAGCGGAACTAAATTCCTTTACGCAATATGCCACCACTACAAGCCAATACCGGCCAATGGTGGAAATTTCAATGTCACGCAAACTGACACCTGTTACAAGCTTTCCGACTCCAGATAAGCCGTTCAGCGAAAATCAGATGCGCTGGATGATCTTTAACGCTTCGAACAATGGCCTCGCCAGGTTCGAAGTGATTAAACGAGTAGGAAGGCGGGTCTACATCGACGAAGAAGCTTTCGATCGCTGGATCGATTCGCAAAATCCAAAGACGAGCGCAGCGTGAACCGCGCACTAGCTGCGGCCGTGTACGCAGCCCAATATGCTCCTACAGCTCGAGAACTCGCAGCCCCCTTGCCAGAAGCCGGCAGCCGCTTAGAAGCACAACTTCAGGAAATTTCTAAACGCCCTACTCCTGATGGCGCCGAAATGCTGGCATTGCAGCTGGAAGGCGTCCGCCGGCAGATCTTGAACCTTCGTCAAGCGCTGATCCGCGAAGGTGGAGCGCATGGCAAATGACAGCCGAGAACGCCCCTTTATCCTTCAGTGGCGATCGGCCGTGTTAAACAGCGTCGAGTCTGCCCCGATGAAAATCGCCTTGCTGGCGATCGCTGAATTCGCCGACACAGACGGGGGCTCATGCTTTCCTTCAATTGAGACGGTCGCCAGGTTATCTTCACTTCACGCCCGAACAGCAAGACGATTATTGCTGGATTCAAAATGGTTTGTCAGAACCGATCGTTCCGGTACTGGCCAAGCCTGGCGAACATACAGTTATCGACTCGTTATGCCAGAAGGTGCGGACACACGAACCGCACGTCAAAGCCAATCAGACAACAAAGCAATCTCAAAACGTGAGGACACAGCGCCCTCGCCTAGCGATGAAACGTGCGGGCTCTTGGTGCAAAACGTGAGGGCTTTCAGTGCAGAACGTGAGGGTTCAGCGCCCTCTGAAATAGGATTAGAAATAGGTAAAGAAAATATAAGTATTGCGCCGCTCATATTGAAAGATGGTTCGGAATACTTCTTAAGCATTGAACAACTGACCTGTTACCAAGAGACATACCCAGGCATAGATGTATTGCATGAGGTTAGAAAAATGCGTCAATGGACTTTAGATAATCCGCAGAAAAGAAAAACTAATCGGGGTACGCCCAGATTCATGAACAATTGGCTTTCGAATGCGAAAGCTCCTTTGAAGCAATCTGGAATTCGTCAAAGCTTCCAGGGCACGGAATACAAAGGAACGCCGATCGATCGCATTCCCAGCTCGCTGAGGGCTCCCAATGACTGATCAGAAGCATCAAGAGACAAAGATCTGCAAGGTGCATGGCAGTTTCGAAGCAACTATCATCACGAG
>JAYSQD010000011.1:0-2089 GCA_043721835.1 Arenimonas sp.
AATTCCAGAATCGAAAGAAAAGTCACCACAACGCCGAGCTTGCCTTCCTGAACATTGAACATGGTCTCGAAAGGATGGAATTTACCGTCGCTCAAGCGACTTAATACTTCACCCATGCGTTGTCGTACCGACAAAGTTTCACGCTTGATCGCATGGTGGGTAAATAAATCGGCGCGCTTGATCACGTCACGCAAGGCCAGCAACATTTCCCGTAAATCAACCGGCGGTGGAATTTTTATCGACGCCCGTTCGGGAACATGGGCGCTAACCACATGGGTGTCGCGATCAAGACGGTCGAGCGAATCAATATCTTCGGCAGCTTTCTTGAAGCGCTCGTATTCCTGCAAACGACGCACCAACTCGGCACGTGGATCGGCTTCCAAACCTTCTTCGGTGGGGGGCCGCGGCAACAACATACGCGATTTGATTTCGGCCAGCATGGCGGCCATCACCAAATATTCAGCTGCCAGATCAAAACGTAAATCCTGCATTACCCCGATATATTCAACATATTGGCGGGTGATTTCAGCCACCGGAATGTCCAGAATATTCAGGTTCTGGCGACGAATGAGATACAAGAGCAGATCGAGCGGACCTTCAAATGCCTCAAGAATGACTTCGAGCGCATCGGGTGGAATATAAAGGTCTTGCGGCATTTGCAGCACAGGCTGCCCCAGTACCATCGCCAACGGCATTTCCTGCTGTTGCGGTAATACGGGAAATATAGTGCTGGTTTCTTCGGTCGCGTTAGGCGCGGGGTTGTTATTCATTAATGGACTTATAGTGGTTATGAGAAAACTATTTTTTTTTAGTACTCTCAAATTGAAACTTCGTGAAAACCTTGTCTTAGGATTTCGGGTGTTTCGCTCGTGCAATCAATTACGCTGGTAGGGCCCGGATCGCAATCACCTGCGTCCAACAGCACATCTACAAAACGCAAACATCGCTCAATAACAGCCTGGATTTCATGGCTCGCCAAATCATCTTCTTCCGGCAACACCACACTGGTACTAAGTAGCGGTTCACCCATCAACTCCAGCAGAGAATTCATCACCGCATGTCGCGGCAAACGAACACCAATTTCGCGGCGCTTACTGCGACCACTATGCTTTAAACGACGGGGTAATTCTGGCGAGGCCGGTAATATGAACGTACAAGGCCCTGGGCAGTGTGTACGCATCAGCCGAAAGGCTGAATTCTCTAGCCGAGCCAATCGGCCAGCCTCACTTAATGTGCGACAGAGTAAGGTGAAAGGGTGCTTGCTGTCCAGTTGTCTGAGCCGGATCACCCGGTTCTCGGCCTCGACAGCATTCAGATTCCAGACAAAGGCATAACCCGCATCGGTGGGGCAGAGCGCCAAACCGCCATTTTTCAGGCAATCGGCCGCCTTCTGCAAAAAGCGTTCCTGCGGCGTAATAGGGTGAAGTTCGTAGTGCTCAGGCATGCTTATGAAAGGCTGAAGGTTGGAAGTGCGCGGGTTTGGGCGGTGGTTGATTGTACAAGCTCGTGCTTTTTGTGGGGGTCGCTGTTGCGTGCAAGGCAAATCGTATTTCGTAGGGGCGCTGCTAGCTGCGCCCAACCACTGCGACAATCCTGACACAGGACGCGGCAAGCAGCGCCCCTACATATGTTGGATAGAGTGCAATATCGCATAACCCTAGGGGCGAGCTCTGCTCGCGAAATGCACCTCGACAGATTTTAATTGTGGGCAGAGCTGGCTCATACAATATTTATTTTAGCTGCTCGTGTCGCCAGAGATATTTTCACAAAATTGATGAAGTCTTCTCATTGAATTACAGATTCAAGCTCCAGCACAGTACGTGATGGTGGGCTGTCAAGAAATTGCATCCCAATCTTTACGATGCGTGGTCCATCACACTCATAGATTACTCCGTCCACAAGAGAATTTGCAGCAACACGAGGATTTGTGATTGCAATTCTAGCGTAGTTCTTTTTAGTCCAACTTAAGACTGATCTTGCCCCGTTTTTCCGGACACTCGGCTAAGCGAGTAATCTCCAACCCCGAGGTGAACAATGAAGTCGAAACAATCAAAAACAGGCGTATTGCGCAAGAAATATACCGCGTAGT
>JAYSQD010000012.1:0-2164 GCA_043721835.1 Arenimonas sp.
GCGCCGTTTATAATTGCTGTGTTCCCGCGCAAGTCATTGTTTGCAATATGGAAGTTCCCTGAAGCCCCCGCTGCAAATGTTATTCCATTGATATTTGCAGATAGCCCGTATGCCGCCCCAATCCTGCACGATTGGATTGAAAACTCGCTCACGCCCGCCGCTATCGAGACGCCTGTTCCATTATTTGATATTGCGCTGTCTGATATCCTCACGTTTTTGCAAGACGTGTCAGATATACTAATCCCGCTGCCAGGGTTTAGGAAAAAATGGCAACCATTAAAATCAATCCCGTCAATAGTACCGCCTGCGCCGTTGGTTAATAAAACTCCGTCAATCGTTGCGCTTGAAAACCAGCACTGATCGAAAATAGTTCTCACCACGTTTGAGCTTGCCCCCGAAGGGTTTACCAAAACCCCGCGCGATGAAGTATCAAAAAATGTATTATTGGCCCAAAATGATGCCACGGTTTGCCCTGCACCTGGGACGATTTGCAAGCAGTTGCCGCCGTGAATAAAATTGCATGAATCCACGGTCACATCGCCAGCGCTGGCAATGTAAAGAGCGCAAAATATCTGTGTTGCCGAATCTACAATTACATTTGATATTGTAATATCGAACCCGCCATTGATTCGTAACGCAATGCCTGATCCCGCGACGCAATTAAGAATTGATCCATCCCGCACGGTTGTTGTTGCCGTCGCTATTGTGCGCCACCCGCCGATTGCTCCCTCCATGCTGAAATTGCGGAGAATCGAACGGTTGGCACTGGTTGTAAAATCAACAAACCAGCCGCCGGTCTGTGTGACCGATGCAGCGAATGACAAATTATCAACGTCGCAAAATTGCGCGTTTACAACCAAAATTCCCGCCGTTGCGCTTGATGTAGTCAATACGCTTAATCGCCCTTCGCCGCGTATGCGTTGGCCCGTAGCTGACATCGTGAGCACCGATGATACTTTATACGTCCCAACTGGAATATAAACTGATTTGCCGGTATTGATTGCGGCCTGAATTGCCGCCGTATCATCTGCAACACCGTCGCCCACCGCGCCAAAGAATCGCACGTTGATTGATACCCCGAGGAAAGCAAAGACACCTGCCGTCGTGTAGAAATATAACCCTTCGCCCGAGCCTGGGTTCCAGTTTGTTCCATCGGCATAGTAGACCGAGCCTTTTTCTGGTCTAACAGGCGGAGCAGCGAACTTTGTAAACCGCACGCGATCTACCGAATCATTTTGCGCCTGGTAAAGGTCGTTAAGCGTTCGGCGATAGTGGTCTACAAATTTCTTCGGGTCCTCCTCAAGTTCAATGCCTGCAATAAACTCCGGTGCCCATGCCATTAGTAGCGACCTCGCAATTCGACGTCAAATTGTACGCTGCGAAGTTTCCACGGGTTTACTGATTGAGTGGTAATAATGTAGCTGAAAAATCTACCCGTTACCATCACCGGCATTTCAACACTTGTTCCTAATGTAAATGTGTACGACGGAACAACTCCAACAATACCAGACGGTTCATATGCAGATTTCACGCCGATTAAGAAAATGTCCCCAGGAGTTCCTACAATGTTTGGAGTAAAACTGCGAACGGTTTTTACTGCAAGTTTATTGCCAAAATCTAAACCATCACGCTGAATCGAGCGGGTTGGTGTTATAGCCCCTTGTGGCAAACTTCCATCTATTACATATATTTGTTGAATTATTCCCGCCATAATCGTAAATTCAGAATCGGCATCTCCAACAATCGCCGAGTCAAGCTGGCCCGTCGCCGCCGCTAAAACAAAAGGCATTTCGCGCTCTGACCAGGTATCTTCTTCCCAATTCCACGCGTAAGCATAAAGGCACCCCGCTGCAGAGGCGCTATCGGAAAAGCAGACAAGACATTCTCGGCGTTCGGCGTCGATTGTCACAAAATATTGGCTTCTGTTTGCCCCTACATAAATTGTTCTATTCCTAAACCTTTCCTTTAATCGCCCTTGTAGTACGCTTTTATAGTCGCCGCCGTTATGAACGTAAACATCCAAGTTCGAGCCGAGGCAAAAGTGGCCGCCTGGATACTGCACCACGCAATTTTGGCTGAGTAGCCCAGGGCAGTTATTGATCTTTTGGATACGGTACACGTCATTACCGCCGATAAACGTCATGCGGTAGTAACTGTCCTGTTT
>JAYSQD010000013.1:0-14990 GCA_043721835.1 Arenimonas sp.
GGGCCTTACAGCCCTCCTACGGTTTTAAATATTCTTAGACGGGTTTTGATTAAAGATAATGCAACGCAGCTACTGAACCACAAGTACAAAAATCAGCTACCTAAGCGTAAACGCTTGCCGTGTGACGACATAGCCCCTAACCTTGGCCATCTACTCGAGGTTACTATGGCTCACAGTCAGTTTGAATTATTAAAGCAGCGTCGTTTCTCACCATTTTTCTGGACGCAAGCGCTGGGCGCGTTTAATGACAATGTGTTTAAGAATGCCTTGATTGCGATGGTGACTTTTGTGCTGGTGTCGCTAACTGAAAAACAGGAATCGACGTTTATACAATTATCATCGGCATTATTTATCCTGCCGTTTTTTTTATTCTCGGCAACCTCGGGGCAATTAAGCGAACGCTTCGATAAAGCAAAGCTGGCACAGGCGGTGAAATGGATGGAAATTGCCATCATGCTGATTGCCTCGGTAGGCTTTATTTATAAAAACATTCCGCTGCTAATGGTTTGCGTATTTGGCATGGGTTTGCACAGCACATTGTTCGGCCCATTAAAGTACAGCTTGCTGCCGCAAGTGCTGAAACCCGAAGAACTCACCGGCGGCAATGGTCTGGTCGAAATGGGAACGTTTGTAGCCATTTTAGTCGGCACCATATTGGGTGCAAACCTTATCAATATTCCGGTAACTGGCGCCTATTGGGTGGCAGCGGCAACTATTATTATTGCCGTGACCGGCCTGCTGACGGCTCGCATGATACCCAGCGCTCCGGGCACGACCAGCAGCATTAACTGGAATCCGATTTCGGAAACATTAAATACGCTCAGCTTTGTAACGAAAAATCGAAGCGTGTTTTTGTCTTGTCTTGGTATTTCGTGGTTTTGGTTTTATGGCTCGGTGTTTTTTACCCAGCTGCCGCAGTATTCAAAATATGTATTGGGCAGCAGCGAGGGCACATTCACTTTATTGCTCAGTCTGTTTTCAATCGGCATTGCGATTGGTTCGCTGCTGTGCGAAAAACTATCGCACCGCACAGTTGAAATCGGTTTAGTACCACTGGGCGCCATCGGCATGACGGTCTTTGGTGCCGATTTATATTTCGCACATCCCCATATTGTGGGCGAACAAAAATTATTGCTCATGCAGGTAATCAGCCAGCCCGGTGTAAAGCGGGTGATGTTTGATTTATTCATGATGGCGGTGTTTAGTGGGCTTTATATCGTGCCTTTATTTGCACTGGTGCAAAGCCGTAGCGATAAAGACAAAGTATCGCGGGTTATTGCCGCCAATAATATTTTGAATGCTATTTTTATGGTCGCTGCGGCGGGCTTGTCTTACCTCGCATTGAATACGTTGCATTGGACAATTCCCCAGTTGTTACTCGCCGTTGCAGTGCTCAATGCCTTTGCCGCGATTTATATTTTCAGTCTGGTGCCGGAATTCCTGATGCGCTTTGTCGCATGGGTATTAACCAAGTTGATGTACAACGTTGATGTAAAAGGTATCGAGGAACATATTCCCGATGAGGGTGCGGCATTGATTGTTTGTAATCACGTTAGCTATATGGATGCGCTGATTTTAGGCGGCGCTATTCCACGGCCCGCACGCTTCGTCATGTATTACAAAATTTTCCAGATTCCGGTGGCCAGTTGGTTTTTCAAAACCGCACGTGCCATTCCCATTGCAGGTGCCAAGGAAGACCCCGACATCATGCAGAAAGCTTTCGATGAAGTTGATAAGGCTCTGGCCGAGGGCGAAATAGTCGGTATTTTTCCCGAAGGTAAATTAAGCACCGATGGCGAAATTGCCGAATTTAAATCCGGGGTCGAAAAAATTCTGGCTCGTCGTGCCGTACCGGTGGTGCCTGTTGCCCTGAAAGGCATGTGGGCCAGCATGTTCAGCAAACGCAATTCCAAGCTCGGGCAATTGCGGGTGCCGCACCGTTTTCGGGCGCACATTGAAGTCGAGGCCGGACCGGCGGTTCCTGCAGCAGAGGTCAGCGCTGAAGTATTGGAAGCAAAAGTGAAAGCACTGCGCGGCAATCGGGCATAATACGTCCACGTTTTTAAGTAATTTTGCAAAAAGGGGAAGCCTAGTGAAATGTCCAAATTGCAGTGCTGAATGTGCTGATCAATCGTCTGAGTGCGATTTTTGCGGTCATCCATTTGTTGAACAAGTGGCCGTGACACAAGCCCCGGTAGCGATGGCAATCGAGCCAGACGCATTACCACCGGCAAATCCGTATCCATCACAGAGCCCGCCGCCGCCAGTAACGCCTTATCAAAACCCTTCAGAGGCTCCAGCCTCAACGGTGAGCATTCCCAACCATATGGTCTGGGCGATTGCAGCAACAGTGATTGGAACGATCGTGAATTTATTGGGCTGCTGCTGCCTACCGATCGCGCTGCCTACAGGTATTGCCGCGATTGTTTATGCCGCTAAAGTGAATAAATTCCTGGAAGCAAGCAATATTGCAGCAGCTGAACAAGCCGCCAAATCCGCAAAACTCTGGTGCTGGATAACCACAGGCATTGGTATCTTTTTCGGCGTTTGGTTTGTGCTGTCGATGGTGCTACAGGCGATGGGTTATATGGATAAAGATTATCTTGAAGACCTGCGTAAACAACTGGAAGCCGGTCGATAGTTATGCGGGTGCAGCCGTGGTGGTGGAGTTTACCGCTTGCAGCTGCCCTGGTGCTGGGTATTTATGTGCTGCGTGTTTATGATCCCAATGTGGCAGGAAATCCGTTTTTTGCCTGCCCGCTAAACAAAATGACCGGGCTGTATTGCCCTGGCTGCGGAATGACACGCGCCCTGCACGCGCTCGTTCATTTTGATTTATTGCGCGCTGTTCGCATGAATGCATTTTTTATTTTATCGATGCCCGTTTTTGCATTATTGAGCTTGCGACTGTATCGACCATTGCCTGCCTTATTGGAAACTTGTTTAAAGCCGTTCATGACACCATGGCCCTGGCTTTTTGCCATCCCATTATTTGGCATATTGCGTAATTTGCCTTGGTATCCATTTTATTTATTGGCACCGATCGGGTAAATAAATGAAATGTCCGAACTGTCATGCCGAACGTTCCGGGCAAGCAAATACCTGTGAGTTTTGTGGTCAGTTATTGACGGCCGATAGCGAAGAAGTATGGTCGATATTTTCAGGCACTGAACCCGCTGGCCCGCCACCGATACCTGATTTTACACCGCCGCCACTTCCCGAAAGTTTTGACTCCGATAATCCGTATGCGTCTTCGGACAGTTCTTCGTATGGCCGTTCGCAATTGCCGGCACATGAGGTGCCTAATCATTTGCCTTTATCGATTATTGCCGCAATATTAACGCTTTGCTGTTGCTGTATTCCCTTCGGCATAATCCCGCTTATTTTTTCAATTCAGGTCAATTCAAAATTAGCCATCGGCGATTACGCAGGGGCGCAATCGGCATCGGATAATGCCAAGTTATGGGCCTGGATTTGTATCGGAGTCGCCTTGTCACTGTTTGTGCTCAATATGATTGTGAGGCTCGCTACACAATTGTAGTTTGGCTTAATGCTGGCGCGGTAATGGGGCATAATGCGGCCGAGTGCCAAAGACAACAAATTAAAAACAATAAACGAAGGGGAAGTGTAGTGAGATGTCCAAATTGCAGTGCTGAGTGTTCCGAGCAAGCGCATGAATGCGAATTTTGCGGGCATAGCTTTATTGAGGGCGTTGATAGTGTTGAAGCTCAGGCTTCGCCGCCACCTGCACCGGTACCAGCAAGCAATCCTAATCGGGCTACTTATACCTCGTCCGAACCGACCTATTCGATCCCCGAAAAAAGCTATACACCGCCGCCGCCAACACCACCAGAAAATCCCTACGACGCCAGTTATCCGTCGGCTTCAAGAACATCGCGACAAAGTGGTGTTACAGGTAGTGTGCCGAATTATTTAGTGTGGGCGATTCTTGCCACGCTATGCTGCTGTTTGCCGGCCGGTATTGTGGCGATTGTTTATGCCGCTCAAGTCGATGGCAAATTAGCGGGCGGTGATTATTATGGCGCGGTTGCGGCTTCCGATAACGCCAAAATGTGGAGTTGGATTTCTTTCGGCGCCTCGGCAGTCGTCGGCGTGTTGTATTTTCTGTTGATCATGGCAGGTGCTATCGCAGATCCGGGACGACATTAATCCCTGATGTTGCCAACTGCGACATCCAGGTTTTTGCTGCCCGGTTTTATTCTGGCATTTGTTGCTGCCGGTATTTTGCTTTGGTATGTGGATCCCAATCAGGTGGGCAACCCTTTACCGCCTTGCCCGTTTCACTGGCTCACTGGATTGTATTGCCCCGGCTGTGGCGCCACGCGCGCCTTGCATGCGCTTTTTCATGGCGATCTTGAAAAAGCGTTTTCGATGAATCCCTTATTTGTGCTGGCCTTGCCGATTGTGCTGTTGTTGATGTTGCATCACGCAACAAAATTACCCGCCAGATTAATTGTGTTGGCTAATTTTTTTAGTGATGCACGGCCATGGGCGTGGATATTAATTAGCTATGCCGTGCTGCGAAATTTACCGTGGTATCCGTTTAATTTATTGGCGCCGGGGTAGGGGCGCTGTTTGCCATGCCTAATATTCGAACGTAGGGGCGCTTGCTTGCTGCGCCAATGGCTTGCAGCAGATCCTGGACGCAGCGAGCAAGCGCCCCTACGGTGTAAATTTTTAATTTACAAAACCGGCCAATACAAAGAGCGACAAGACCGCTAGCCACAGTAATAAAATCCGCCAGACTAAACTCATGGCGTCGCGGAGTTCGAGTAATGCCGGTGCCTGGGCCGGGCCATCGACGGCATAGGCATCTTCTTCGGCCAATTCACTATCAACACTCGCACGTGCTGCGGCGCCTAAAAATCCGATGTCCAAACGTGCGCCGCCTTGTTGGTACCATTCACGCCATGCCGATATTACGGTATCGAAGTTCGCCGCGAGCGCCATTCCAAAGGTCATCAATTGCGCCACCGGCCAATTGAGCAAACGGGTGAATAGAGTGGCTGCCTGACTTTGCATTTCGGGAATGGTTTTACGGGCTTCGCCTTGCGCGCTTAATGTGGTCAGGCGATACAGCAAGGCACCGGCCGCACCGATCAATAAAAACCAGAACAGCACGCCGAACCAGCGCCATAAGGCACAACGAAAAACTGCCTCGACTAAACTCGGACCTTCAAGAGTGGGCTCGCCACCTTCGGGAAATAAAGCAGTCGCGGCTTGCCGTCGTGATTCCAGGTCGGTCGCATCGACGACTTTATCGACATCCAAATCCAGATCACGCGGACCCCAGGTGTAGAGCAAGACTGCGAGTGCAAAAATAAAACCGGGTAGGCCATACCAAAGCCCCGCTAAAAAATACTGGATAACGGCCACAATAATGACCGGCAAGCCGATGGCAATCAAAGCACCGAAACGGCCTTGCCAAATAGTTTCGCCGTGAAAAAGTTTTCCGAGCAGACTTAGCCAGGAAACAAACCAGCCATAGCGACGCAAAGCCATGAGCCCGGGCACGATATGTCCCATGACTAAAGCAAGCACGACCGCTATTAAGGTTAAGGCCATTGGCTGACTAAGGTTGTTCGATAAACCATTGTAGCGTCAAGACGGGGTGATACGACATTTTCTGAATATGAGGATGCCTGCCAAAAGCTTTGACATAGGGGCGCCTGCTTGCTGCGCCCAAAATCTGCAGCAGACCAAGGGCGCAACAAGCATGCGCCCCTACAAGTTAGATTAATTAAGGCTCACACCCATGCGCGCGCACCAGTCTTCAATTAACCAGCGTGAGATAGACAGTCGCGGCGATATTCCCAATTGACCACTGGCAATGCCGTCGCGTAATTGTTCGGCGCTGAACCATTGTGCTTGTTCAAGTTCATCACCAGCCGTGGCGGTTTGTGGTTTTGCATAGGCATGAAAGCCGAGCATCAGCGAGGCGGGAAAGGGCCAGGGTTGCGAAGCGGCATATTCGGCGCGATCAACATGAACACCGGCCTCTTCCCAGACTTCACGAATAACCGTTTGCTCGAGCGATTCGCCGGGCTCGAGAAACCCTGCCAGCACGGACCAGCGATTTTCCGGCCAGCTCGCTTGGCGACCGAGCAATAATCGCTCGCCGTCGCTGACGGCCATGATCACGGCCGAATCGGTACGTGGATAATGTTCGCTGCCGCAGGCTTCGCATTTCGCCATAAAACCCCCGCGCACAAGTTCCAGTGATTTACCGCAAGCGCCACAAAAATGGTTGCGCTCCTGCCAATAAAGTAAAGCGCGCGCTTGGGCAAAAATAGCGGCCTGCAAATGCGGCCAATTGGCTGCAGCGGTTCGCAAATCGACAGCATGCGGCGGCAGTTCAGGAATAAATTCGGCGCGCATGGCGAACCAAGTTTGATCATTAACCTGACCTAAAAAACTGGCATTCACCGGGCGTTCTGAAAAAAAATCGGCGCCGCAGAAAAAAACGAGATCGGAGGCATCGGTTTGAAAGCGGGCATTGCCCTGCAAATCAATAATTATTATTTTGGCTTGCGGCCAGAGTTGATCAAGCGCTTGCTTGTCTTGTCTTATATGTTCAGCACGATCCAGGCCCGGATGTTGAAAGGCAAATTGCCTGGGTGCCGATACCATAATTTAAACCGGTGCCAATATTTAAACGGAAAAACTACTGCCGCAACCGCAAGTAGTTTTGGCATTGGGGTTACGAATGACAAACTGCGAGCCTTGCAGGCTTTCGCGATAATCCACTTCAGCGCCCATTAGGTATTGCAGACTCAGTGGATCGACCAGCAGCGTTACACCGTCGCGCTGCAATGCTAAATCGTCTTCGCTTTGGCTTTCATCAAATTCAAAACCATATTGAAAACCCGAGCAGCCACCGCCGCTGATATAAACCCGTAATTTCAATTCCGGGTTACCTTCTTCGGTAATTAAGCTGGCGACTTTTTTGGCAGCCGCTTCGCTGAACAACAAAGGCGCTTCAAGGGTTTGGTAGGTTTGAATATTCATAAGCATTAAGTATGCGCTTTATCGCGGAAAACAAGCGTGAAAGACGCTTATTAGCCTTCGGTTTGTTCGGACATGGGAGCGTCGGCATGGATCAAACGTCCAGTTAGGGTAGATCCGCTCGCCATTTCGACGATTTTGTAATGCACATTGCCCTGTACTTTGGCGGTAGGCGAAAGCTCCACACGCTCGCTGGCGTGGATGTCGCCGTGCAAACTGCCGGCAATCACCACCACCGGCGCATGCACTTCACCATCAATCATGCCTTGTTCGGAAATAGTCAATACCGCAGCACTGCCTTCTTCAGCGAAGATCTTGCCGATAATTTTGCCTTCGACGTAGAGGCCGCCGGAAAATTGCACATCGCCGCGAATCACCACGCGTGGGCCGATTAATGTTTCGACCGTGTTGGTGCCATTGCGCGAACCTTTCTTATCCATACCTAACATAATTATTTGCTCTCCTGAACTTTTTTGGCGCTCCATGGGAACACTTGATCGGCTTGGCCGTTGTTGCCACGTAAAGCAACTTTTACACGTTGCGGGGTGAAGCCGGCAGGCAGCAAGACACTGCCGTCGAGTTCCTGAAAATAGCGGAACGAATAGGCTTTGCCGCCCATGTCGGATTTTTGCACCAGAATTTCCCAAGGCACCGTTTTCAAACGGCCAGAACTTATGCCTTCAACCGAAAACTTCATCGTGCCCTGGCTGATCGCGCCGCGATTCAGATTTTGCGTCACCGTGGCGGTGAAGTGCCAAGTGCCGCCGACTTCAGGTTCAAACTGGATATCGTGGACATTCAGACCACGCCTTTGAGCGGTGGCGCCGACGAGGCGTTCATAAAAAGCGACATCGGCTCGCAAGCCTTCAATTTCTTCGTCCCGGTCTGACAGAGTCGATTGCAATTCGGTATTGGCATTGCGGCTGATTTGTTCCGAACGCCGAAGTGTGGCCAATTGCTGTTGTGCTTGTTTGAGCAGAGCTTCGTTTTCTTTGAGCTGTTCGCTTTGCGATCCAGCAGTGCGGTCGGTGTTTGCCAAGCCCGGCGTGGCGTAGCTGCTGGTCCAATACCAAACGCCGACTATGCTCAGCAGCCAAGCGATGGCGATCACCAGAAGCCAACCACGCCAAGGGTTTTTTTTCGGCACAATCATGAAGCGTTGCGGGCTGGGGTTTGGAGTGCTCATCACTACAGGATACCGGTCGCTGCCATTTCTATAAAGAAAAAAAGCTAAGTCCGCTTTGAACCCGACGACGCGCAGCAGCAACGGTCTATTGACCACTCCGTGGGAGCAACTGTCTGCATCAGATAGTTGCCGCCTCCCATTCGGTGCCATCGCGCAGCAGGCCATTCGCGCCTGACGGGCGCTCCCACGGATGTCTTGCACGTCGCCCGGCAGAAAACTGCTCCTGCGTGTTCTGCACTCCCTCCGTCCATGGAGGTCGCAAGCGGCCTCCTGCGTTAATAGGGTATTGCTCAGCTCGCATCCAGTTTTCTTCTGGCTATAATTTGTCCATCCGCTTTTCATGCAGGGGTATTGAAGATGACCGAAGCCCATTTATATGCTCTTGGCCTCGCACTAGCCTGTTTGTCCGGTGTGCGCGCTTATCTCACCGTGCTTGGGGTTGGCTTGGCAGGTTTAAGCGGCTGGGTCGAATTGCCCGCTGCCTTGCAAGTCACCATGTCGCCTTGGGTTCTCGGCACGGCGGGCGCTTTGACGGTGGTTGAATTTTTCGCCGATAAAATTCCAGGTGTCGATTCCGGTTGGGATTTACTTCAGACTGTCTTGCGGGTGCCAGTAGGTGCGTTCCTGGCGGCCGCTACTTTGTCCGGTGACGGCCAGCTGGGCGCCGGGGCCTTGGCCGCCGGTGGCGCGATGGCACTACTCACGCACGGCGTGAAAGCATCTACCCGAGTCGCCATTAACGCCTCGCCCGAACCGGTTTCTAATATCGGCGCATCGCTTACCGAAGACGTGGTGGTCGCTGGTGGGGTGGGTTTGGCATTCGCTCACCCGTGGTTGGTGCTAGGGCTTGTTCTAGGCACCTTATTGACGATGGCGGTGGTGGTTGCTTGGCTAGTTCGTTTCATTATGAGAAAAATACGTGGCCTTGCTAGCCCGGCTCCTTCGCAATAGTTGACGCGGATATTGCCCTGCACGCGTTACTCTTTGTAACGTGTGCAAAGCGACAGCACACGCAAAAGCGGGGCATAATCCCTGTTCACAAGGGGCAGTAATGAATCATCAAGAAACGGCAGTGCTCGCCGAACCAAACTCCGCTTTGCTACGCATTATTCCCAAGCGCGTGGAAGTGATGGGTCGGCGTTTGCAACGATTCTTGCAAGACGGTTGGGATATCAACGGCTTGGCCTTGCTGCAAGACGACTCGCATGCCTTGGCAATTGCCTGCGCTGAACATCAATTACTCGAGCCTGCCGAATCTTTACAAGCGATGGCCGGTTTGCTCGATATCACCATTGAGCAACAAGAATTACCCGACCCCACCGTGGGCGAACGCTTACGTAATTTGATGGATGCATTGCAGGCAGCGCTGCCGACCATGCCGGATGAAGTGCAAGACATGTTTGCCGGCAAAGAAAGGCTTGGTGACAGCACTGCACGTGCAGAAATTCCGCCGATGGCCTATTGGCGTCGCTGGGGCGGCGATGCGCCGCCGATGGTGGCGGTACAAACGCGTATCGACACCTTTAAAAACATACCAGCTGCCAATGGCAATTCCGATGCGGGTGCGGAAGTGAATGATCCATGGGCCGACAATGCAAAGCACCATGGTCAAAACACGCACGACGATGTCTTTGGCGATAATGATTTCAGCAAAAACGATTACCTGGCATCGCCCGAATCAATGCCCTCGACAAAACTTGAAGTGGTGTCGGTGACGGTACCCAGTAACTCGCCTTTGCCAGCACAGATTGCTAAACCCATAAGCAAACCGATGCTGAGCAGTCCCGCACCAATGATCAGAGCGCCAGAAATTAGCTCAAACAATACTGTTGAAAATTTACGGCTGCCGGTGTCATCGGAGTTCCGTATTTATCATTTAACTGCTTACAGCGAATTGTCGGTCGCCCTGGATCAGCGTATTGAAGCGCAAGGTCTGCATTTGGAATTGGTTGAAGATATTGAAGAGCTCAAAGAATTGCTCAGTGCTTTGCCGGCCGATTTAGCGATTGTTGATGCCGAGTTTGGTTCGCAACTCGAAGCCTTGGGGAAAGACATCGCGGGCCTTCGGCAAAAACAAAGTCGCAAATTAAAGCTGGTTGCGCTGTCAGAGGCCGACAATATTAATCTGCGATTGTCGGCGCGCCGCGCCGGTGTCGATGCACTGATTGTCGGTGCAAAATCGGTGGAAGAAGTCATCAAGCGTTTGCACAGTCTGCTCGACCCAGGCTCGGAAAGTCCGTACCGTATTTTAATTGTTGAAGATGATCGTTCGCAGGCCTTGTTTGCTGAAGGTATTTTACGCAATACCGGCATGGAAACTTTGGTGGTACTCGATGCACTGGAAGTCATGCCCGCACTTGAAAAATTTCAACCCGATTTATTATTGATGGATTTGAATATGCCCGGCGCCAATGGCATCGAGCTGACGAGTTTGATTCGCGAGCAAGAAGCGTTTGCCCATACGCCCATTGTTTTTTTATCGGGCGAGAGCGACGAGGACCGACAATTTGATGCCATCGATGCCGGTGGCGATGATTTTCTTAGCAAGCCCATTCGCCCGCGGCATTTAATATCGGCGGTACAAAATCGCGTGCGCCGACATCGCGCCATGACAAATCGCCAGCAAAAACGCAGCGGCAAAGACAGCCAGACCGGGCTTTATGATCGCCAGGATTTATTGGCCTTGATCAATCATCATTTACAGCAAAGTGCTGATAGAAAAGGTGGTGTGTTTTTGCTGGAGATGGAAAGCTTATCAAGTCTGCGCGAGCGTTTTGGTATTGCTGCTTTTGAACAATTACAGCAAGACGTGATTCGCGTATTGGGGCAGGCCGTGATGGATTGTCCGATTGGCCGTTTCGGCGATGGCAGCTATTTAATTTACGCCTCGAAACCTGACGAACCCGACTTGGTGGCCTTGGCGCAAGCGTGTCGAACACAATTAGTGCAGCATGAATTTGAAGTGCAAGCGCAACCCTTAAGGCTGCGTGCTTCAGTCGGCGTTTGCGCTTTCAAGCATTCATTTCATGATAGCGGTGCCATGTTGAACGCGGTCGAAAAAGTAACGCGCGAAGCCCGCACCAGCGAGCACGGTGTGCGTCAGTACGAGCCACCAAAAGCCGAAGATGCGTTGCGTGAAGCGGCCTTACTAAAACAGGTGCGTGAAGCGATAGATCTCAATGCACTCGAATTGCTATATCAACCGGTGGTGGCCGTTGCCGGTAGTGACGACTCGCAATATCAAACACTGCTGCGTTTGCGCGACAGCAACGGTCGTTTATTGTCGGCTGCCGAAGTCATTCCCATGGCCGAGCGTAACGATTTAATTGTCGATATTGATCGCTGGGTATTAATTCAGGCGCTGTCTTTGATTCGCGACCGTCTTGCCGAACAACGCCCAATGCGTTTATTTGTCACGCAATCGCCATTAACCTTAGCCGATAGCTCGCAAGCGGAATGGCTGAAATCGGAATTGGCTGACAACGAAGTACCGGGAGCAAGTTTGGTGATTGAACTGCGGATGGAAGACGCCTCTATTCATGCCGCCACGGTTCGACAATTTTGCGATAGCCTGGTGTCACTTGGTGTGCAATTTTGCCTAAGCCAATTCGAATTGAATGCCGAAACCGAGCGCTTGCTGGAACAGCTGCCTTTGGGTTTTGTAAAACTGGCGCGCAAATATTCGGCCGGCATTCATACGCAAAGTACCCGCGATGAATTGAAAACATTAATTGATCGTGCGCATCGTCGTGGTCTGGAAGTCATTGGTACCGGCGTTGAAGACCCGCAAGCTGCGGCGACATTGTGGATGAGCGGTATTGATTTCATCCAAGGCAATTTAGTACAAGAAGCCGATAGTGGGCTTGATTTCGATTTTCAACAGGCGGTGCTTTAAATGTCACAAAAATTTAAATCTGGCGATGCACTTATCGTTCGATGGATTGCGATTGCCGGTGCCGGTGGCGCCGCTATTGCTTCGGCATTTGCCTATTGGAGCAATCAGCAGGTTTGGCAAAGCGTCGCTTTTATTCTGGCCTTACTGGCCATTGCCGGTATCGCCGGGCTTTGGTATGCGGTCGCAAAACGCAATGAAGCACTGGCCAGCGCGACTGAACAAACCCACGAACAAAAACGTGAAGTGACTGCACTGAATGAAGAGCTGGCAGTGCATCGCGAACTCGAAAAAGAACTCACCATTGCCAAGCAGACTGCCGAGTCGGCAATGATGGCAAAAGGTGAATTCCTTGCCACCATGAGTCATGAAATTCGTACGCCCTTGAACGGCATAATTCCCATGCTCGACATTATGATGTCGGTAAAACTGGCGCCTGATCATCACGATATTATACGAACCGCTTATACCTCGGCGCGCCAAATGCTGCGCATTGTCGATGATATTCTTGATTACTCAAAACTCGAAGCCAACAAATTACAACTGGAAACCACCAGTTTTAATTTACGTGAAGTCTGCGACTCCATCATCATGCTCATGGACAAACCCGCCGAGAGCAAAGGCCTGCGTTTGAATCTTCAGCTCGATAGCAATGTGCGTTTACCGGTGCGCGGCGACCCGGTACGCTTGCGACAAGTGCTGACCAATTTAGTCAGTAACGCGCTTAAATTTACCGAACGGGGTTCGATCACTTTGCATATTGCACGCCGAGGCGAAACCCGCACGCAACATGAATTACGCATTGAAGTACGTGATACCGGCATCGGCATCAGCGCGCAAGGTGTGCAGCAATTATTCCGGCCTTTCAGTCAGGCCGACACTTCCACCACACGTTTATACGGCGGCACCGGGCTGGGCTTGGTCATATGCAAACGCATTGTCGATTTAATGGGCGGCACGATTGGCGTTGATTCTGAGCCCGGTCGTGGCTCGACTTTTTGGGTAGATTTGCCATTACTCAAAGCGCCCGGCGACATGCATTCACAGCGCTTGGATTTGAATGGTTCACGTATTTTAATGCTAACCAACGACGCCGTGTTTCGCCAACGCATGTTGCAAGCGAGCTCAACATGGGGCTGCCAAATTACCGAAGCCGACACCACGCAAGACGCCTTAACTCGCCTACGCACGGCATTGACCCGCGGCAATACCTGGACTTTCGATTTGTTGCTGGTCGATATGAATAGCGTACGCAGCACTGCGATTGCCTTGCATCGTAATTTGCGACGCGCGCCCGATCTGGAAGGCTTGCGTGTCGTGTATTTGGTTGGCAATGATCCGCTGCCTGATGAACTCAATGATGGACCATTAATGTTGAGTTTGCCGCGCGTAATGCAAGCCAATGAAATGCGAACGGCGATTACCAATTTTCTGTCAGCACCAGTAAGCAAGCCGGAAGTGCCTGAAGAACATTATGGTTCTGCGCCCGCTACGGCGTCGGCATCAGGCTCCACCAGTACGACGCCAGCCGCCGTTCAAGCGGTAAAAAAATTACGTGGACATTTGTTGTTGGTCGAAGATAATCCGGTGAATTTGATGGTGGCGCAACGCCTGATCGGCTTACTCGGCTTGAATTGCGAAACCGCCGACAATGGCGAAAAAGCTTTGGAACGAATGATGTCGGGTCATTTGGATTTGGTTTTGATGGACTGCCAAATGCCAGTGAAAGATGGCTACACCGCAACCCGCGAATGGCGGCAACATGAAATATCCGCGGGCCTGCCACGCTTGCCCATTATTGCCATGACCGCCAATGCCATGGCCGGCGATCGACAAAAATGTTTAGACGCCGGCATGGATGATTACATCACCAAGCCAGTGGATCGCCGCTTGCTGGAATCGAGTTTGGCGCGTTGGTTAAAAGTAAGACAAGAACAAGTTAGTCTTGCCAGCGATGTCGCATTAGCACCAGCGGCAGTATCGCCATTGCCTTCACCTGCAGCACCAGTCTTACCGGCCTCCGTGCCAGCCAGGCCGACTGCTTCAGTAATCGCAGCACCGGCATTTCAAACTACGCCACCACCAAGGCCGGTTGCTCCTGTCGCACAACCTGCGGCAGCGGTTTCAAATGCAACAGCACCAATGCCTACAGCACCAATGCCTACACAACGGCCGCCAGTGGCGGTGCCGAGCGCGCCTATGGCTGCTCCGTCGCAGTTACCGCCGCGTGTATTGCCACCCTTGCCAACTGCACCTGTGGTCGCTGCACCGCAGGCACCGCAAATCCCCTCACGTGTTTTACCGCCAAGCCCAACAACGCCTTTGAATGTTACGGCGGCACCGGGTACAGCACCGGTTATCAATACGCGCCCACCACTCGCGCCGGTAGCCATCGAACCGCCGGCACCGGGTTTGCCTGTGCTTGCGCCTGAAGTGTTGGAAGAACTCGAAGCGGTGATGGGCAGCGACTATTTAGGGTTGATTAAATTATTTTTGGAAGACGCCCCCAAACAAATCCAGCAACTTGAGCAAGCTGCGGCAGACAATAATATTCACGGCATGATTGCGCCGGCACATACGCTTAAATCATCGAGTGCAAATTTAGGTGCCTTGGCATTGTCGGCGATTGCAAAAAGAATTGAAGTTGGCGCCCGCGGCAATGCACTCAATAGGCCGACAGTAGCGGTTGTCATGTTGGAAGCCGAATATAAAAAAGCACAAAATGCTTTGCAGTCGATACTGCAATAATAATATTAGACGCTGTTTGCATAGCCAATAAAAAACCCGGCATTGCCGGGTTTTTTATTGTTGAATTTAAGTCGTAGGGGCGCCTGCTTGCTGCGCCCTGTTTCAGCGTTATCACAGAGTCTGGGCGCAGCAAGCAGG
>JAYSQD010000014.1:0-39788 GCA_043721835.1 Arenimonas sp.
GCTGGTGTATTTTGATTCGGCCAATACCGCGCAAAAACCGGCATCGGTGATTGATGCTGTCGATGGTTTTTATCGCGAACATAATGCCAACATTTCCCGTGCGGTGCATACGCTCGGCATGGAAGCGACCGAAATTTTTGAAGCGGCGCGCCAGAAAATTGCGCGCTTTATCAATGTTCGTGCCGACGAATTGGTGCTGACTTCAGGCACTACACAGTCGATTAATCTGGTGGCTTACAGTTATGCGCTGCCACGATTAAAAACCGGCGATATAATTTTGCTATCGCGCATGGAGCATCATGCCAATATCGTGCCCTGGCAATTAATTGCCGAACGTACAGGTGCAGAAATTCGCGTCGCCGAAATTACCGCAAACGGAGAAATGGACTTACCTGCGCTTTTTCAGGCAATGACATCGAACGTAAAAATCCTCGGCATTACCCATGTTTCCAATGTACTCGGCACCGTAAATCCGATCGAACTGATTTGTCGCGAAGCCCGTAAACGCGGAATCGCTACTGTGATTGATGGCTCGCAAGCGGTGCCGCATCGCAAGGTGGATGTGAGCGCCATTGGCTGCGATTTTTATGCTTTTACCGGCCATAAAATATGCGGCCCGACCGGCACCGGCGGGCTTTGGGCAAAACGCGAACATCTGGAAGCCATGCCACCGTTTTTTGGCGGCGGCGAGATGATCAAGGAAGTTCGTTTCGAAAAAACCATCTTCAATGATCCACCACAAAAATTTGAAGCCGGCACCCCCAATATTGCCGGTGTTATTGGCCTCGGTGCGGCCGTGGATTATCTTGAAGCCATCGGCATGGACAATATCCATCAACGCGAACAGGCTTTGCTGGCCTATGCAACCACTGCATTGAAGCAAATTCCGGGTCTGCGTATTTTCGGTGAAGCTTCCGAGAAAGCGGCGGTCATTTCATTCCAGATAGAAGGTGCGCATGCCCATGATTTGGCAACCCTGCTTGATCTTGAAGGTATTGCGGTACGCTCAGGCCAACATTGTGCGCACCCACTGATGGAATTCTTTGGAGTTGCGGCTACTTGCCGTGCCTCATTTGCTTTTTATAATACCGAGGCTGAGATCGATGCCTTTGTTGCAGCGATTCACAAAACAAGAAAATTATTATGCTGAGTTTTCGCACTGCACAAAGTGACGACATTGCTGCGCTGATCGAACTAGTCGAATCGGCTTATCGTGGCGATGCCAGTCGTGTCGGCTGGACCACCGAAGCCGATATACTGGAAGGTCAACGGATTGATGCAGAAAGTCTACAAAAAACTTTGGCTGCGCCGGACAATCGGATTTTGATTGCTGAAAAAGACGGTGAAATGCTGGCCTGTTGCCATATTGAAAAACAGCCAAACTCGGCTGCCTATTTCGGAATGTTTTCTGTGCGCCCGGGATTGCAAGGCGGCGGCATTGGAAAGTTATTGCTGGAAGAAGCAGAATGCCAAGCGCGCCAGGATTTTGATTGCGTTCGCATGGAAATGACGGTAATCGATATCCGTGAAAGCCTGATTAATTTTTACGAACGCCGCGGTTATTTACGCACCGGCATTCACAAACCGTTTCCCTATGGTGATGAGCGTTTCGGCATTCCGAAACGTGATGATTTGCGTTTTGAGATTTTGATCAAGGATTTGTAGGAGCGCCTTTAGGCGCGACAGGTCTGCGATAATAATCGTCGCAGATTTGTCGCGCCTAAAGGCGCTCCTACGATGGATAAAATACCTATGAACTGGATTCGTGTTTGCGCCACCATTGACTGCCTACCGGGCGAATTCAAACTACTCTTCGATGGCGATACCGCTATCGCGGTCTACAACATTGACGGTCAGTATTACGCGATTGAAGATATCTGTACCCATGACGGTGGTGAACTGGCGGGCGGCCCGGTCGATGGCTTCAGTGTGGAATGTATTCGTCATGGCGCGAAATTTGATTTGCGTACCGGCGAAGCCTTATGCGCACCGGCTTACACGCCGACGGTGGTGTTTCCGGTCAAGGTTGAAGATGGTGCGGTGTTTACTTGCGATGATAGAAACTAAGCCTGCAATGTAGTTAGAAAATCTCTGATTAACTGTCGTTCCCGCACAGGCGGAAGTGCTTTTCAACAGCGCAGCTGGTCAATCCAGAAGGCCTGAAGTCACTAGGTTCCCGCCTACGCGGAAGCGCTTTTCAACAGCATAGCTGGTCAATGACGGTTTTTTAATTAATCAGAGCTTTTTTAGTTTTATCAATAGCGCTTCTCCACCGCCATCCAAAATTAATCGACCGCTAATTTCGTCCGGCAACAACAAGGCCGTGTCACCTTGCTGCAATCGCATCAGATGTTTTTGATCTTTGAATTGCGCTTGCCCGCTGAGCATGTAAATCGCCCAGGTCACGTTTTTTTCGCTGAAAAATACCATCGGGCCAACCAAGGGCCGATGCAATACCTGTACATCAATACGATCGCGTTGCCACATGACATTGAAGTCCTGCGTCGGGCCGCTGATTAATTCGGCGCTCAGTTCACGCTCACCGGCAAAACGATGTTTGTCATGCGGCGGATTCAAGGTCACCGATTCACCATCGCTAAAATTTAATCGCATACCCTCGCCGCTCAATAATATCAACTCGCGATCAATATTCTCGAAAACCGAAAACGCTCCGTCTTTATCGACTTCGGCGATGGATAAACGCCAAGACCACGGACCATCCTGATTTGGATATCGGATAATTTCGCGCGTCCAACCCAAACCATTCTTCCAGCGCGTGCGCTGGTATTCATTGGCAGGGATAAGCTGGATATGCATGCGTTGAGTTTACTGTAATAGCGCTCGTAGGAGCACTCACGAGCGCGAGCACAGATTGCCGTAATGTCTGATCTACTTCTGGTAACGCTTCTAGGAGCCATCATGCGTAAGACCAACACTGTCGCAAGCCTATCGCGCTCGTGAGTGCTCCTACGGTAAGCAAAATTATCGCAAGCTTTTCGCGCTCGTAAGCGCTCCCACCGGTTCAAACAAAAACAAGCCGCGCTCATAAGGCGCGGCTTATTTCGTCAACATGGCTCAACGTGCTTTTGCTTTCGTAGCAGCAGGTTTTGCGGCAGCTACTTTCCCTGGTGCTGCTTTTACCGGAGCGGGTGCAACGCCTCCAAGCATGATGCGATCACGATTTTTTTCGATGGTGGCCAAGCCAATGCCTTTCACGCCCACCATTTGGTCAGCACTACGGAAGGCGCCGTTTTGTTTGCGAAATGCCACAATCGCTTCGGCTTTAGTGGGGCCTACACCGATTAGTACGCGATCAAGCGAGGCGGCGTCGGCGGTATTGATATTTACTTTTTCGGCGGCAAAGGCCGAGGTGGCCAGCAGTGCCGATAATGCGAGTGCTTTCACGATGACGAATAAATTTTTCATACAAATCTCCTGAGTGGGTTAGTCCGTTGCGGTCATGCCGTTTCGGTGGAGATAGTTTGCTGATTTGCCTTTGCCGCTAATATCGAGCGAACACTCGGCTTTTTGTCAGGGCATTCGCTATGTGAAGGTCAGATTTTCCCTACCCCCTAAGGTGCGATGCAGGTGCTATCGGGCTTAATCGGGTCTAGAATTGAGCTCTACGAATAGGAAGCAGCCTGATGGATACCGTAAAAACCGATCGTTTAGTGAGTGACGCCTGGGACGGCGATATCGTCCCGCAATTAATCGAATACATTCGCATTCCCAATAAGTCACCCATGTTTGATGCCGACTGGCAGAAACACGGCTATATGGATGCGGCCGTGGATTTAATGGCCAATTGGGCCAGACAACAAGATATTGTCGGTATGAGCGTCGAAGTAGTTCGACTCGAAGGCCGCACACCGCTTATTTTTATTGAAGTGCCCGGCACTGGCGATGATTGCGTACTGCTCTACGGCCACTTGGACAAACAGCCTGAAATGACCGGCTGGGCCGATGACCTCGGGCCCTGGAAGCCGGTGTTAAAACAAGACAAATTATATGGTCGCGGTGGTGCCGATGATGGTTACGCCATTTTTGGTTCGCTCACCGCCATTCGCGCACTGCAAGCACAGGGCAAACCGCATAGTCGTTGCGTGGTAATGATTGAAGCCTGCGAAGAATCCGGCAGTTATGATTTGCCGTTCTATGTTGATCATCTTGCCGAACGCATTGGCAAACCGTCACTGGTCGTCTGCCTGGATTCGGGCTGCGGCAATTACGATCAACTCTGGTGCACGACTTCACTGCGCGGTTTGGCCGGCGGCAATCTTAAAGTTAGCGTGCTGGAAGAAGGCGTGCATTCGGGCGATGCTTCGGGTGTTGTGCCTTCAAGTTTCAGGATTCTTCGACATTTACTGTCGCGATTGGAAGATGAAATTACCGGCAAAATTTTAATCGAAGATTTATTTGTTGAAATTCCCGATCAACGATTACAACAGGCAGTATCGTGTGCAAAAGTTTTAGATACCGCCGTGTACGATAAATTTCCGTTTATCGCAGGCATGACGCCGATGAATTCGGATTTGACCGAATTGGTGCTGAATCGCACCTGGCGTCCCGCACTTTCAATCACCGGCGTTGATGGCATGCCGACACTGGCTAATGCTGGCAATGTTTTGCGGCCATACACAGCGGTGAAATTATCGCTGCGTCTGCCGCCAACATTGAATCCGAAAAAAGCCAGTGAAATATTGCAACGCGTACTCACTGAAAATCCGCCTTATGGCGCGAAGGTAAGTTTCGAAGTGGAAAAAGCATCGACTGGCTGGAATGCACCTTTACTGGCACCGTGGCTGGAAAACAGTATCGACCAAGCCAGCCAGGCGTTTTACGGCGCGCCGGCGATGTATATGGGCGAAGGCGGCACGATCCCCTTTATGGGCATGCTCGGCGAAAAATTCCCCGGTGCACAATTCATGATTACCGGCGTCCTAGGCCCACATTCCAATGCTCACGGCCCGAACGAATTTTTGCATATTCCCACAGGCAAGCGAGTAACCTCAGTCGTGGCAAAAGTTATTTCGGATCATTATGAAGCGAGTGAAAAAGGATTGACGCGCGGCGTTGGCGTCCATGAAGGCAACGCACATTTTGGTGAGCATGGTTGCTGTTGATTATTTAAAAATTCGTAGGGTGGGCACCGCCCACCATTGTTCCAGCATTCAAGAACGGTGGGTGGCGCCCACCCTACAAACTTCACAATTGGCTAAATCAGGGAGAGGTTTATGTTGGCAATAATCTGGACGGTAATCATTGGTTTTGTAGCAGGCTTGTTAGCACGCGCGTTAAAACCGGGCGACGACAAACTGGGGTTTTTCTGGACGATAGTGTTAGGCGTCGGCGGATCATTTCTCGCCAAATTTATCGGCGAAGCGCTCGGCTGGTATAAAGAAGGCGAAGCGGTCGGCTTTATTGCCTCGGTTATCGGCGCAATTATTCTGCTTTTCATCTACGGCATGATCAAATCCGCAAAGAAATAATCCCGTAGGGGCGCTTGCTTGCTGCGCCCAAAATCTATCCGATGATCAATCGTAAGAGCGCCTGCTTGTCGCGCCCAAGATCTGTCCGATGATCAATCGTAGGGGCGCCTGCTTGCCGCGCCCAAACGCTGCGGCAGGTCATGGGCGCAGCAAGCAGGCGCCCCTACGATTTCTAATCCAGTAAACAAACCTGTCCATCAATGCATTGCACCGGCACCGCTTTCAAGCTGGCGCCGCGACACGGCCCTGCCACGCACTCGCCGTTGTCCAGTCGAAAAGTAGCGCCGTGGGCAGCACACACTAAATCGCCGTCCTGCATCAGGAATTTGCCAGGGGCATAGTCCAAACGACGACCTGCATGCGGACAGATATTTAGCCAAGCCTGAATTTGCTCATCATCACGATAAAGCAAGATGGCTTCATTATCACCGTCAATGTCTGCGTTTACGGCGATGATTTGCCGATTTGGCAAATCATCGCGTGAAATTAACGTTCTGCTTACACTTTCCATCGCGTCGCTCGCCATACTTCGGTTCCGCCTATTTTGACATGCCCATCATGCCAATTTTTATGCATCGCGTATTCAGTTATTGCCCCAGCAAGCCTCGCAGCCCGCTTATGCGTCTGCTATTCGGCTTGATCGGCTTGTTATTGCTGGCTTTCTTGCTGGTATTCGGAATTTTCATTGGTGCTGCCATGCTGCTGTTTGCAACGGCCCGTCGTTTATTGGCCTCGCGCAAATCTGCCGTCACCGTTAATCAAACCAATGATGTTATTGACGCCGAATTCCATGTCGTGAATAAAAATCAGGCTTCAATCAACGCAAAATAAAACACGCGTAGCCAGCTGGGATAAAATCAGCGCTCACTACGGAGAGCTGCAGATGCTATCAAACCAATACTTGTTCCCTGCGCCACCTCAACCCAGCGTGCGCGTGCATGGCGAAAGCGCTCGCTTCCCGGTGCATCGTATTTATTGTGTTGGCAGAAACTTTGCCGAGCATGCCAGAGAAATGGGCGCCGAAGTCCCTGCCCGCGGCACTCCGGTATTTTTCATGAAACCCGCCGATGCCGTTGTTACCAAAGGTGGCGACATTCCATACCCCGGCATGACTAATGATTTGCATCATGAAGTGGAGCTAGTGGTTGCACTTGACCGCGATGCCAACGGTATTGTCGATATGGCATCGGCACAAGACTATATCTTTGGTTACGGGGTTGGTCTGGACTTAACGCGTCGGGATTTACAGAATTTCGCCAAGGAAAAACGCCTGCCTTGGGACACATCGAAAGGCTTTGATTGTTCGGCACCGCTTAGCGCCATTATTCCCAAAGGCCAAATAAGAGGTATCGACGCTTTGGTACTTTCTTTGCAGGTTAACGATGTCATCCGTCAACGCGCGCCATTGTCCGACATGGTATTCAATGTAGATGAAATTATTCACGAACTTTCAAAACTGTATTGTTTAAAAGCAGGCGATCTGATTTTTATGGGAACGCCCAGTGGCGTTGCGGCCCTACACCCTGGCGATAAATTCACCGCCAGCCTGGAAGGCCTGATCGATTTTCATGGCAATATTGCAGCGGCTTCATAAAAAACGCCGGGAGAGCACGATGGGAATGATATCTGAATTTAAAGAATTTGCGATGAAAGGCAATGTGGTTGATCTGGCAGTGGGTGTGATTATCGGCGCAGCGTTTGGTAAAATTGTGTCGTCACTGGTTGACGGCGTCATCATGCCTATCGTTGGCAATATTGTCGGCGGCGTGAACTTTAAGGATCTTGCCTACACGCTTACGCCAGCAGTAATAACCGACGGCAAAGAAACCGCAGTGGCGGTATTAATCAAATACGGCGCGTTTATCCAAACCATTGTTGATTTCGCGATTATTGCCTTTGTGTTATTTATCGTTATAAAAATCATGAATCGCCTCAAAAAGGCCGAAGAAGCAGCTCCCGCTGCACCGGCGGCCGATATTGTACTGTTGACAGAAATTCGCGATTTGCTAAAAAAATAGTAAGCTAGGCACACACCTGTTTCGCAACGCCGACTTTGTGTCGGCGTTGTACTTTCTGGAGTTGCCCATGTGTCGTTTATTAGCCGCTTTAAGTCTGTGTTTTTTAAGTCAGCTTGCACTTGCCGACGATGCTGTATTCGACAGCAAAACTTTGGATAAAGCTGCAACTTTGCGAGATGGCGCACTGCAAAAAAACGATGCCTATGGTTTACTCGAATCACTCACCACGGAAATCGGCCCGCGTATGGCCGGTTCGCCCGCCGATGCAAAAGCAGTAGCCTGGGCCGAACAAAAATTCAAAGCCCTTGGCTATGACAAAGTAACACTGCAAGCAGTCACATTTCCGCTCTGGCAGCGCGGCCATGAAAAGGCTGAAATACTGTCGCCATTTGCACAGAAATTATCGATTACCGCGCTCGGCGGCAGCGTAGGTACCGACGGCAAAACACTCGATGCCGAAGTGGTCGAATTTGCCAGTCTGGAGGCCTTGAAAGCCGCGCCGGAAAATAGCTTGAACGGAAAAATTGCCTTCATCAATAAACGCATGGAGCGCCATAAAGATGGCTCGGGTTATGGCCCCGTTGTAGCAGGTCGCAGTGGTGGCGCCATTGAAGCAGCGAAGAAAGGCGCACTTGCGATTGTTATTCGCTCGGTCGGTACCGACAGCAATCGTCTGCCACACACCGGCACCATGCGTTACGACGCTGCTGTCAAAAAAATTCCGGCCGCGGCACTTTCAGTACCCGACGCCAACCTGCTTGAAAATATGTTGAAGCGCGGCAAGCCAGTCACTTTACGTCTGGACATCGCGGCTGGCTTTACCGGCACCTACACTTCCCACAATGTTATCGGTGAAATTCGTGGCCGCGAAAAACCGAATGAATTTGTCGTTATCGGTGGCCATCTGGATTCCTGGGATCTGGGCACCGGTGCCATCGATGATGGTGCAGGCGTCAGTATCACCATGGCAGCAGGCGCATTGATTGGCCAGATGAAACAAGCACCACGTCGGAGTATTCGCGTGATTGCATTCGCCAATGAAGAGCAGGGTCTATATGGCGGCAAAGCCTATGCCGAAGCCAATAAAGATAATGTGGCCAATCATCAAATCGGCGCTGAAAGCGATTTTGGTGCAGGGCGCATTTATGAAATTAGCGCTGGTGTTGCTGATAATGTTTGGCCATTGATCGAGCAAATCGGTAGCGTACTCGCACCGCTGGGCATAGTTACAGAAAAAGGCAAAGGCGGCGCCGGCCCAGACATCGGCCCTATCGTCGCGCTCGGAATGCCTTGGGCTGAATTGCAACAAGACGGCAGCGATTATTTTGACCTGCACCACACCGCCAACGACACCTTCGACAAAGTCGATGAAAAAGCCCTCGATCAGCAAGTTGCGGCGTATGCTGCCTTCGCGTATTTAGCGGCAGAGAGCAAAATGGATTTTGGAACGCTGCCGCAGAAAGTCGAAGAGAAGAAATAACATAGGTCTGCCGCTTGTCGTAGGAGCGCCTTCAGGCGCGAATGGCAAAAATCGATCGTAATCTTTTTACACGCTCCCTAGCCCTGCCCCGTTAAAAGCAACAACACGGGAGAGGCAAAAAATTTGCGTAAGAGCGGTGTAAGCCGCGAATGGCCTGCGACAAGCGCTCCAGCCTGACCTCGAACACTTTTATCGAGACAGTTAATATTTTTTCAATTGTTTATTTTGTATTACTTCGTAATGACCGGCTTACCCAGCAATTCCGTTGTCCGCTGCCCCATAGCTTTTTCCGAACTGGCATCAATGGTCAGGTCAAGTTTCCAGACACCGTCCTCCAAAATAAGATGCGCCTCACCCTTGAAGGTATAAACTTTTTCGTTGACAGTAATATCGGCAGACGTCGGAACCACAGCTTTGTCACCGGAAATAACCGGCTCGCCCACCATGATATTCGAGATGCTCTGGAGCAGTTTGTCCGAGACTGCTTTTTGCTCCGGCGTTTTGAAACTTTCGTCATAACCTTTTTTCACATCCTTGGCGAACTGATCTGCGTCGGTAAGTGTGGCGCGGCCTTCCGGGGTGAAAGCCATCAGGTAAAACATCGCGACGTGGTTCTGATCCCTCAGAGACTGATAAATTTTCAGCGCCTGGGCTCCAGGAGTCGCTGTTTTATCGCCGGTAGCTGTCTCCTTTGCACAAACGGGTGCAACAGCAATGCAGGCGATCACGCCAAATGCAATGAATACAGAGCGAAGATTATTTAACATGTCGTTCTCTAGTCTTGGTCTGGGATTTATACCTGCATTTAATACCCAGCCGATCGAGATGTCAAAAGAAGACATATTGATCTTTTTCTTTACATGCTGGTATTACAGCCTAAAAACATGTCGTATCAATCGTAATACACAGCGGAGTAAATTTATTCACCATATCGAACAATAGAAATATTGTCGCCATGTCTTGGCGAATGGAACGGCATGCCGATGCTTTTTAATTTAAATCGCAGGCCATTCGCGCCTAAAGGACGCTCATACGAAAGCATGGCGTAGCCCGGGTCATGGCTTCATCTGACCCTAAAGCAAACGTAGCCCGGGTCTCGCTCCATCGACCCGGGATGGTGATGATGGAAAGATAGTTTTCAATCTTGAATTGTTATCGCTATTAAAAGTCGTAAATGGTGGGCGACATCGCAGACTGCCCCGGGTCGGTGGAACGTGACCCGGGCTACGAGAGTTTTATTATTGTCGCAGGCCGTTCGCGCCTGAAGGCGATCCTACGAAAACACAAATGAATTACGACTGCTGCCGCTTCCATTCGCTTAATATCACGGCGGTTGCGGCGGACACATTTAGGCTTTCGACATGGCCGGTGCCGGGGATGCCGATTTGCAAGTCGGCGATTGCGCTGAGTTGTTTATCAACGCCCATTTGTTCTGCGCCCATAACCACAATTAACCGTGACGGCAATTTTGTTTTATACAAAGACTGTCCGCCGCGTACGACGGTAGCGGCTAATTGAAAGCCGGCCGACCTTAATTGTGCGATGGAATTTTCGCTGCTCGCTAAACGCACGATGGCCACTTGTTCTGCACCGCCTTCGGCGACACGCGCGGCAGCACCGGATAAACCGATGGCATCGCTTTTCGGCAAGAGCACGGCGGCAACACCAAAATGCGCTGCGCTGCGTAAAATTGCACCAAGATTGTGTGGGTTGCCGACACCGTCAAGCCAAATAGCCACGCACGGGCCCGCGGGCAAATGTTGTAGCCAGTTCGATAAATTTTCTTCGGCAGCAGGCAACACATCAAAACAAATACCTTCGTGATGGGCGCTGCTGGTGAGCTTGGCCAGGTCCTGTTCTTCGACAACGCGATAGCCCAGTTTATTTTGTACGCAATGAGCAAGCACGGCCTTGAATTGCGGTATGCGGGCTTCGAGCAAGTACACTTTTCTCAATGCTTCGGGGCGCTTGGCAAAATTCGCCAGACAGGCGTTGACGCCATAGAGCCTGAATTCACGCGCTGAGCGTAGCCCGCTGCTTTCCTGCTCGTGCGATTCGACATTGGATTCACGACGTGGTGTGCTGTATTCGTCACGAGGACGCTCGTGACGTTGCGGCGGCTGATACTCGTCGCGTGCGCGCGAAGCCGGACGCTCGCTTTGATAGGGACGCTCCTGATTCGGATGAGCGTTGGCGTTGGCATTCTCGCGGTCACGCGTACGTTCGCGTTTATCACGCTTGTCACCCGATGGGCCGCGATACAGAGAACTGCCTGTTGGTTTTTCTTCATCACTCATTGCAGTTCTCCAAATTTCTTATTTTGTTTTCTTATCGTGATTTCAAATCAATGCACGTAAATACACGTCTTTCCGGCGCATGCCGGGATCCAGAAGCTGATGCAAGGTGGCATCAAAACGCTGACTTGAATCTGCTACTGGGCCCCGTTTTTCAACGGGGTGACGACGGATTTCAGTGTGTTGAGTTGAAATTAGCGTTAGTGCTTTGCCTCAATATCCTTCATTTTAACGCCTAAAGCATCCAATTCCTCACCGCGTTGATCTGGCGGCGTGGTGAACCGTGCCGACCAGCGATAAATCGTGGGAATAATAAACAAGGTAAAGAAGGTCGAAATGGCCACACCAAATACCACGACCACGCCAATCGAACTGCGGCTACCCGAGCCCGGCCCGCCGTCGAACACCAGCGGCAAGGCGCCCACAACGGTGGCAATGGATGTCATCAAGATCGGGCGTAATCGAGTAGCGCTGGCTTCCAGAATGGCGTCACGCACGGCAAGCCCGGCGTCTCGCCGCTGATTGGCAAACTCGACAATCAAGATACCGTTTTTCGCGGCCAAGCCGACCAGCATCACGATGCCAATGGTGCTGAATAAATTAAAAGTTTTGCCGGTCAGCCACAAGCCCAGTACGGCACCAAAAACGGCCAGCGGTACGGTTAGCATGATGACTAACGGATGCAGGAAACTTTCGAATTGCGCTGCCAAAACCAGATACACAATCAGCAAGGCCATCAGGAATGTAAAGAACAATGCACTGCCCGATTGCAGGTATTCACGCGCCTCGCCCTTGAAATCAATTTGCGCGGTGTCGGGCAATGTTTGTTTGACGGCGGCATCCATCCAGGTCAATGCTTCGCCCATGGTGTAGCCCGGTGCAAGATTGGCCGATACCGTGATGGCCCGCAGTCGATTAAAGCGGCCATAACTTCCCGGCTCGGCCAACTCTTTCACCGTTACTAGCGATGCCATGGGCACCAACACACCGCCACTTGAACGAACCGTTAGGTTTTTTAGATCATCGGGAGTTGCTCGATCACTCGCCTGTGCTTGCACGATAACGTCGTATTCTTCGCCTTTTTCTACGAAGGTGGTTACCTTGCGCGAGCCCATCATGCTTTCCAGGGTGCGGCCAATGTCTTGTACCGACACACCCAAATCCGAAGCGCGTTGACGATTGATATCAATGCGTAGCTGCGGACGGGTTTCTTTGTAATCCGAATCTGCACCGACGAGCTTTGGATTTTCTTCCATTTTTTTCAGCAAGGCGTCACGCCATTGCACAATTTCTGTGTAGTCTGGCCCACCCAAAACAATTTGCAGGCCGCCGCCACCGCCACGGGTTAAACCCGAGCGAACTTGTGGTCTGGCAACAACACCGGGGAGCTCATTGAAGGATTTGCGAATTTGCTCAACGACGGTTTGGGTATCGACATCGCGTTCTTTCCAGGGTTTTAGAATCACGATCGCTTGGCCGGTATGCATTTCTTCACTGGCACCAAAACCGCCAGGCACACGCGCATTGATCCGCATGACCGGGCCTTTATCGCCAGTGATGGCAAGAATTTTTTTCTCGACTTGCTGCATTTGACTTACGGTGTAATCAAAGCCCGCGCCTTCAGGCCCTGACACTGATACAAAAAATGCACCACGATCTTCGGCGGGCGACAATTCACGTTGCACAAAAGTTGAGGCCACAAATGCAATCGCGACCGTTGCCAACATCACCACCACGACCAGCACCGGGCGTTCAACAATTTTCGCCAAGCGTAAATTATAGGCATGCGAAACTTTGCCCAAGCTGCGGTCAATCCAGGCGGCAAAACCTTTGGTATTTTCCTTGTTATGCGGCTTCAAAATAATCGAACACATCATCGGCGTTAGCGACAAGGCAACAAAAGCCGAAATGGCAATGGCGCCTGCCAAGGCAACAGCCAGCTCGCGAAACAATCGGCCGTTCGAGCCTTCAATAAAAGCGACCGGAACGAACACGGCAATCAAGACGGCAGTCGTGGCGATAACGGCGAACGCAACCTGTTTGGTACCGCGTTGTGCTGCGAGTAAGGCCGGCTCGCCCAAATCAACCCGCCGCTGGCAGTTTTCCAGCACCACAATGGCGTCATCTACCACCAACCCTATCGCTAAAATCAGCGCGAGCAAGGTCAGCAGATTAATCGAATAACCAAAAACCCAAAGCCCGATAAATGCGGCAATTAAACATACTGGTACCGTCACTGCTGGCACCAGCGCAGAACGAACACTGCCAAGGAATAACCAGATCACCAGCAACACCAGAAGCACCGCTTCCAATAATGTTTTGTAAACCTGCTTGACGGCATCATCAATAAAAACGGTGGAGTCAAAGGTCAAACCCATTTTCATATCGGTCGGCAAACGTTTATTGATCGTTTCCACTTCAGCTTTTACGGCGCTGGAAACATCGAGCGCATTGGCAGTCGATGTTTTGATAATCCCCAGCCCGACTTGCAACTGACCATTACCGCGAAACCAGGCACGGCGTTCGCTGGAGTCTTTCGCTACTTTGGCAACGTCGCGAAGCAATACGCGTTCATTGCCTGCACTTTTCAGTACTAAATTCTGAAAATCATTCGGGCCGCTGTAGGCACGGCCAACACGCAAAATAAAATCGCGGGTTTGCGATTCCAAACGTCCGGCCGGCAATTCGACATTTTCACGACGCAATGCATTTTCGACATCGGTAACAGTTAAATTTCTGGCCGCGAGCGCTTTTGCATTCAGGCTAATACGCAAAGCGAAGCGCTGGCCACCGGCAATCCGTACTTGTGCCACACCGGGCAAACTTGAAAAACGATCGACCAGGTAACGCTCGGCGTAATCGGTAAGTTCAAGCGTGTCGCGTTTTGGTGAGGTAAAATTCAGCCACATGATCACATCGGCATCAGCCGATTGTTTATTGACTTGTGGCGCATCGGCCTCTTCGGGCAAACGATCCACCACGCGGCTTACGGCATCGCGCACATCATTGGCGGCCGATTCAATTTCACGTTGTTGATTAAATTCAATGGTGATGCTGGAGCGACCATTGCGTGAATTGCTTTGCAATAAATCGACGCCTTCAATACCCGACACCGCGTCTTCGAGTAATTGCGTAACGCGCGATTCCACCACCGCTGCCGATGCACCGCTATAACCGGTGTCAATCGACACTACAGGCGAATCGACATCGGGCAATTCGCGCAATGGCAAGCGCGTGAATGCAATGATGCCGAGCACCATCAACAACAAGCTGACAACGGCCGCAAACACCGGGCGCCGAATGGAAAGATCCGATAATGACATGCTAGTTAGCCCGCGCTTTTTTGGCGTCGGCCTTGCTTGGTTCGCTATTGAATTCCTTGACGCTTTGACCAGGCCGCAATTTCGAGGTGCCTTCTACCACGATGCGATCACCGGCTTTCAAGCCTTGGGCAATCTCAACGAAACCAAAACTGCGCGAGCCCGGTTTGACGATAGCTTTTTCTGCATTGCCGTCGAGGGTGACGCGATAGACAAAACTTTCGCTACCAATTTGTTGCAGGGCCAATTCCGGAATCACCAAGGCGCTACGCTGTGATTGCAGTACATTAATTTCCAGCAGCATGCCGGGCCGCAAGGTATTGTCGGGGTTGTCGATTTCTGCCTGCGCGGCAACCGAGCGACTACCCACATCAACACGGCTATCGACGCTAATCACACGTCCTGTAAAAACCCGATCAGGATAAGCATCGCTGCGCGCTTCGATGGCAAGATTCACTTTCAAGCTCGCCATTTGAACTTCCGGCAATGAAAAATCGACTTTAATTTTTGATACATCGTCGAGCGTGGTGATCACAGTACCAGCACTAATTAATTGACCTAGACTAACCTGACGCAAACCCAGCACGCCGGAGAATGGCGCAACAATAGCGCGGTCGGACAAAGTAGCCTGCGCGGATTGCACGCGGGCGCGGGCGGCGTCACGATTACTGCGCAGAGTGTCGAGCTGGCTTGCTGACACAAGTTTTTCTTTTGCCAATTGTTCGCCGCGAATAAATTGCCGATCGGCATCTTTTACCTGGGCTTGTGCAACGGCTAAATTGCCGCTGTCGATTCCGGTTTGCAGGGAGATCAATACTTGACCTGCCCGCACACTGTCGCCACTCTCAAAATGCACCCGTGAAATTTTATCGCTCACGCGCGATGCAATTTCGATCGATTCCTTCGCACGTGCGGTGCCGACCGCTTGCACACGTTCGCCCCAATTTTTCTCGGTGACTAATGCGGTGATAACAACGGCTGGCGGACCACCCTGCCCGCCTCGGCCATTGCCGCCTGCTGCGGGGCCATCTTTCGCTTCGTCTTTACTACAAGCACTGATGAGTAGTGTCATGGTTATTGCAAGGACTGCAATGGAGAGATACTTCATGCTTTTTTTTCCAGTTTATTATGGGTGCCATCGCATAGCGGTGAGTATTTTGTTTTTTTACAAACACAAAACCAAACCCGCTCATCACGTGCAGCGGTATATTTTATTGGGGAGAATGTGCTGCCTTTATGCGAACCATCGCAGAACGGCTGAGTCTTGCTCATACCGCAAGCGCACCACCAATAATCTTTGCCTTTTTCAACATCAAAGACGATGGGGTTAATGATGTCACTCATGACCGGCCTCCTCTCGCGAAGGCCTTTATTCTAGGCTATCTGCCTGTCAAATCGTGTATAGATGATGTTATGCAACAGATCGTTTCGCTGCCATCAGTTTTCAGCCATGACTAAAGTCATGGCTATTGTCATCGCACTGGCAATATCTTCGATCCAGAATGGCTTATGTAATACCGCTGCAATTTTTAGCCCCTGACTCTCTGCCTGCTTGCGACGACGCTCGATTTCTTCAGGTGACATGCCGGTCATAAAAATGACCGGGTGTTTTGCACGCTGCTCGACCATGATATTTGAAATTTCTTCGCTTGCATTGTTCGGCATAGTGAGGTCGAGCATAACGACATCGGGTAATTGAACATAGGCTTTTCTGAAGCTTTGCACGCCCATTGCGGTATCGGATTGATAGCCACACTGTTCAAGTAAATATTGTGCGAGGTACACCATCTCGGCGTCATCATCGACAACAAGAACTTTGGGGGATTCCTCTTTTGTACTCATCATGGAAAGGCTCCATAACCACAAGCTAGGGACACGCTTACTTGATACACCTTTTTTTACCAAGTATTGGCGACGTAACAGCTTTTTACATGCATATTATGATTTGGGCTTTATTTTATGAAACGCATCACGTTTTTTAATATTTTTTTCCTGTTGTGAATGTGTTGAGGGCGTGAAAGCGCGTAAATTCGTAGGAGGCCGCTTGCGGGCGACGCATCTGGCGTGATTTATCGGGCCTAGAAGGCCCTCCTACGAAGTACTTATTCGTGGGAGCATCCCTAAGGCGCGAATACCGTTTATAGAAACGGCAACATCAATACCTCTTTAGAAACTTTAAAATGTTTTACAAAAATAAAATCGTGCGATTCCCGACAAAAACCTTCGGGGATGACAAAGCGTAGGAGGCCGCTAGCGGGCGACGCATCTGGCGTGATTTATCGGGCCTAGAAGGCCCTCCTACGAAGTACGTATTCGTGGGAGCCTCCGTCAGGCGCGAATACCGTTTATCGAAACGGCAACATCAATGCATTATTGGAACAGTGAAATATCTTGCTAAAATAAAAACAGGTGATTTCCAATAAAAAACACCGGCACAGGGCCGGTGTTTTTTATTGCATAGAGCAAACAAAAATTACTTTTTCCACTGCCCCAATGCCGCCAGACCATTGTCTTTGGCGCGGGCAAATACGGTTTGTTGCGCTGCGGAGACATTACCGATTAAATCTTTCGCCCAGATTTTAAGTGCCGCCGCCTGCATCGCGCGGCCATAGCTAAACGACAGCGGCCAAGGGTGCGGGCCCATCTGGTTCATGGCATTCAGATGTGCGGTGGCAGCTTCATCGTTTTGACCGCCGGATAAAAACACGATGCCCGGCACAATGGCGGGTACGGCACTCTTCAAGCAACGCACGGTCATTTCTGCAACTTCTTCAACACTGGCTTGTTCCGGGCAATCTTTACCCGAGATCACCATGCTGGCTTTCAAAATGGTGCCTTCGAGCATTACGTTTTGGTCATACAAAGCACCGTACAAAGAACGTAACACCACTTCAGTCACTTCCATGCAGGTATCAATATCGTGGTCGCCGTCCATAATGATTTCCGGCTCCACCATCGGCACAATGCCGGCTTCCTGGCAGAGTGCGGCGTAACGTGCGAGTGCATGGCTGTTAGCTTCAATGCAAGTGCCCGACGGGCTGTCTTCGCCAATGGTGATCACGGCGCGCCATTTGGCAAAACGAGCGCCAAGGCTGGCGTATTCTTTTAAACGATCACGCAGACCGTCCAAACCTTCCGTGCAAACTTCGCCTGGAAAACCGGCTAATGGTTGCGGGCCTTTATCGACCTTGATACCGGGAATAATGCCGTTTTTACGCATATATTCGGCAAAAGGCACGCCGTCTTTGGTTTTTTGACGCAGGGTTTCATCAAACAAAATCGCACCGGAAATATATTTATTTAAATTGGGCGTGGTCAGCAGCATTTCGCGATAAGCCCGACGATTTTCCTCGGTATTGGGAATGCCAACGCTTTCAAAGCGCTTGGCGCAAGTCGCGTTGGATTCGTCAATGGCAATAATGCCTTTGCCAGGAGCAACCATGGCTAAGGCGGTTTCTGCGAGTTGGTCGATGCTCATGGGGCTTACCGTTATTGGATTGAGGGCGCAATTATAGCTTAGCAGGCCGCTTGCGGGCGAAATTGGACTTAGCCCGGGTCACGCCCCACCGACCCGGGGTGGTCTGCGATGCAGTCTGCTATTTACGACTTTTAAAAGTCCGACTCTTTAGAGCCGTAATATTTCGGAGATTAAAATCGCATTGGATAGATACCCCGGGTCGGTGGAGCGTGACCTAGGCTACGAACTGCGATATCACCTGCCATCCAAGGCTTTTCAAAGTCATAATATTTTAGAAAATAAAATCGCACTGGATTCATAACCCGGGTCGGTGGGGCGTGCCCCGGGCTACGCATCTATTTAACGCTATCTATCTTTGGCACAGACTTTAAGAACAAGGACAAATCTAGAATTTCGCAATTTTCAATCACAGACTTTTCGTCAGTATAAAATCTAAGCGTTGCATGTCTAAATACTCTTTCACGCTCTGGATTATCTGGCCCGGGATTATAACGATTCAATTTCAGATAATTTACTGCTGAATTAGCAAATCCGGACGTTGCTTGATTCTTTTGCTTTATGCTCAAACGAGAGCCTCGAGACTCGCGCATCGCGATAGAATTCAAAATTTTGAATCCGGAAGTAGTTCCATCAGCTTCAATGAAATAGCCAATGCTTACACAGCCAGAAACGCCTTCTCTCAAAAGACCGAAAGGATAATCCGGCCGCAATATCTTTAATTGATCAGGATCAGCTTTCCACAAGCGTGCGTCATTAGGATCAGATTGGAGTAAAAAACTTTTTGGCGTTGCAACGCTGTCAGCAAAAGCATTCGATATCGAAAAAGCAACAGCAATAAGAAAAAAGATTATGGCGTTGATATTGAATTTTTTCACAAATCACCCAAACCTTCCGCCTTACCCTCTGCACCTACTAGCAATAAACGCAGTGTATTGGTCGCACCACGCTGCTCCATGCTGTCGCCGCAGGTAAAGATAACGCGGTCATCGACCGACAATAATTTCATGTCGAATAATTTTTTCACGGCACTGCGGGCGGCTTCCCGAGTAGGCAAACCGGTGGAATCAAAATTGATCGGGAACACATCGCGCACCATGGTCATTTTGTGGCGGGCGGAATCGTGTTTGGATAAACCAAAAATCGGTGCGGTTGAACGGAAACGCGAAAGATAACGTGCGGTGCCGCCGGACTCGGTCAGGGCAATAATGGCGCGTACTTGTATATGTTCAGCCAGAAACATCGTCGCCATGGCGATAGCTTGATCGGCACGCTGCAAGTTACGCGGCGCGGCTTCAAAATCGGTATCGTGATGAAATTGTCGCTCGGCACCCAAACAAATCCTAACCATCGCCTCCACTGCCTTGACCGGATAATGACCGGAAGCCGTTTCTGCCGACAACATAACGGCATCGGTGCCATCTATCACCGAGTTGGCAACATCGAGCACTTCTGCGCGCGTCGGGATTGGATTATCAACCATCGATTGCAGCATTTGGGTAGCAGTAATCACGATACGATTATGTTCAAGTGCGGTACGAATAATTTTTTTCTGCAATCCGGGCAACTCGGCATCGCCAATTTCAACGCCCAGATCGCCACGCGCTACCATCACCACATCGGACGCAATCGTGATTTCATCCAAATTAACAATAGCTTCGGCGCGTTCGATTTTTGCTACCATTTGCGCATTGCTGCCTGCCGCTTTCGCCAGCCTTCTGGCCTCGTGCATGTCTTCGGCCGAACGACAAAACGAGACCGCCAGAAAATCGACTTCGAGTTTGGCGGCTACAATAATATGTTCTTTATCCTGATCGGTAAGCGCACCGAGCGATAGCCCGCCACCTAAACGATTCAAGCCTTTACGATTCGATAAATAACCGTCGGTCAATACCACGGTATGAATGTTGTCGCCTTGCACCGACAATACTTCAAGCGCCATCAAGCCGTCATCGAGTAGCAAGGTGTCACCTGCGTTAACGTCATCGACCAAACCAAGATAACTACAGGCCACTTGCGTGTTATCGCCGAGCGGTGCATTGGCACGGCAAATCAAGGAAAATTTATCACCGACTTTGAGTTGTACTTTGTCATTGACGAATTTTTCGATACGAATTTTAGGACCCTGCAAATCAGCCAGAATGCCCACTTCGCGACCTTGCTTGGCCGCGGACGCACGCACGGCATAAACGCGGGCGGCGTGATCTTCCGGCGTGCCATGCGAAAAATTCATTCGCACCACATTTACGCCGGCACGAATTAATTCATCTAGTACACCCGGTGCGTCGGTCGCCGGGCCAAGGGTGGCCAGAATTTTAGTACGTCGCAACTGAACTTGCATATCTGATTCCCACTTTATGGCTTTTTGTAAGATGTTTCATCTTAATGCACTTGATTGCATTAATGAAACAAACTCAGCAATTGCTCCGGCTGCTCTAGAATATGATCCGCCTTGGCTCGAGACAATTCTTCCAAGCCACCGAAACCCCAAAGCACACCCACGCTGGAAATATCGTGATGCTTGGCGCCTTCAATGTCCATGTGGCGATCACCAATCATGACGCAGTCTTTCGGCGCCACCTGCATGCTTTCCATTGCAATTTCAATCAACTGCGACTTGTAACTGATACGCCCGTCCAAGCTTGCGCCCGAGATCATTTCAAAATGATGACCGAACGATAAATGTTCGATAATTTTTCGTGCATGGCCATCATTTTTTGCCGTCACTACCGCCAGACGATGGCCGCGTTTGGCCAATGTTGCTATGACATTTTCTATGCCTTCATAAACCGAATGCTCAGCCCAGCCATCGGTTTCAAAACGCTCGCGATAAAAGCGCACCGCTGCCTCGGTTTTTTCGGCATCCTTGAGCAAGGGCGCAAAACTGTCGCGTAATGGCGGGCCAATCCAGCGCCGCAATTCATGCTCTGGTGGTACTGGCTCGCCGGATTTTTCCAGTGCGTAGGCAACACAACGAGTTATGCCAATCGCGGAATCAATCAAGGTGCCATCTAGATCAAAAAATAAAATTGCCATTAATTCTTAGCCCGTTTTATCAAGGCTGTCACCGCAGGCAATTCCTTACCCTCACAAAATTCCAGAAAGGCACCACCGCCGGTAGAGATATAACTAATGCCCGATTCAACGCCGTATTTATCAACGGCAGCGAGCGTGTCGCCGCCACCGGCAATCGAAAATGCATTCGATGCTGCGATCGCTTTCGCCAATACTTCGGTGCCTTTACCGAAGGCGTCAAATTCAAACACGCCGACCGGACCATTCCAGATAACACTACCGGCATTTTTAATCATTTCAGCGTAGCGGGCAGCGGTGTCCGGGCCGATATCAAGAATCATGTCGTCGCTGTTCACTTGATCGACTTTTTTGATAGTCGCCGGCGCATCGGCAGCAAAATTCGGCGCAACCACAACGTCGGTGGGGATCGGAATATCGGCACCACGCGCTTTGGCGTCGCTCATTATTTTTTTCGCGGTCTCGAGCAGATCATGTTCGCAAAGTGATTTGCCCACGCCATAACCCATGGCCGCAATAAAGGTATTGGCAATACCGCCGCCGACAATCAGTTGATCGACCTTGCCGACCAGATTCGATAGCAGTTCCAATTTCGTTGATACTTTTGAACCTGCAACAATCGCAATGAGTGGGCGAGCGGGATTTTGCAAAGCCTTTGCGAGCGCATCCAGTTCCGCCATTAGCAAGGGGCCACCACACGCAATTTTTGCTTGTGCAATAACGCCATGGGTAGAGGCCTGCGCGCGATGGGCGGTGCCGAAGGCGTCCATCACGAAAACATCGCAAAGCGCGGCATATTTTTTTGCTAGGGTTTCATCGTCTTTGGCTTCGCCAATATTCATCCGGCAATTTTCCAATAGCACGACTTTGCCCGGCGCCACTTGCACGCCATCGAGCCAGTCTTTTATCAAGGGCACCTCAAAGCCCAGTAATTCGCTCAAGCGCTTTGCCACAGGCGCGAGCGAATCTTCTTCAGTCCACACACCTTCTTTGGGTCGGCCCAAATGCGACATCAGCATTAATGCAGCGCCGTTTTTCAATGCCAGTTTAATGGTCGGCAATACTGCCGTGATGCGCTGATCGGACGTTACCTGACCGTCTTTTACCGGCACATTCAAGTCTTCGCGAACTAAAACCCGCTTGCCAGCCAAATCCAGATCCGCCATTCGTAACATCGACATTGCCTTACTCCAAAACAGTGATCGCCTATTTTCGCCTGTGGACAGATATCCATCAAATCGGGCGCGGCTCGTGCGAAAATATGCCCATGAACACTCACGCCAGTCCTGCACTACCCACACTGGAAGCCACCCGACTGCGCTTAAGGCCTTACCTCGACTCCGATACCACCGCCTTGTTTGCACTCTACGGCGACCCTAAAGTGACGCGCTATTGGTCGCACCCGGCCTGGACTGATCCAGCCCAGGCACATTTGTATTTGAGTCTGCGAAAAGACGAGCCGACCACGGCAGTGCATGCCTGGGCGATCGCAGATAAACAATCGAATGAACTCATTGGTGCGCTCACCTTTTTTTCCATCAGCGGCCCACACGCGCGAGCAGAAGTGGGCTATTCGCTGTTATCCCACTTGCAGGGAAAAGGTCTGGGTACTGAAGCATTAGGCACCGCATTGAAATACGGTTTCGAAATATTGAATCTGTATCGTATTGAAGCCGATGTCGATCCAAGAAATATTGGTTCGATAAAATTACTCGAAAAACTGAATTTTCAACGCGAGGGTTTGTTGCGACAACGCTGGCGCGTGAATGGCGAAGTTTGCGATAGCGTGTTGCTGGGCTTACTGAAAGAAGATTATAAAGCGCCATGAAATTGACCCAGGCCGATGCCGAATTATTATCGCAGGCAGTCCAAGCACTCAAAAACGGCGAGGTCATTGGCTTGCCGACCGAAACTGTTTATGGCCTCGCGGCCGATGCGTTGAATATTTCTGCAGTACGAAAAATATTCGCCTTGAAAGGCCGCCCGGTGGACCACCCGCTGATTGTGCATATCGCCGATAGCGCACAGCTTTCAAAATGGGCGATTAATATTCCCGAAGAAGCTTTCGTACTTGCCCAGCATTTCTGGCCGGGTCCGTTGACGATAATTCTGCAGAAACATCCATCGGTACCGAGCGAAGTCACTGGCGGCCAGAACACGGTTGGACTGCGCTGCCCTGCGCACCCCTTGGCATTGACTTTATTGCAGCAATTAAAGGGTGGCGTAGCTGCGCCATCAGCAAATCGCTTCGGTCATATTTCACCGACAACGGCCCAGCATGTGAGAAACGAATTTGGCGATGCCGTAGCGATTGTATTGGATGGAGGTGAATGCGAAGTCGGCATTGAAAGTACGATTATTGATTTAAGTTCGGAGCAACCGCGATTGTTACGCCCCGGCATGATTTCGCAAACCGACATTGAATCAGTGATTGGCTCGATTGCCTCGCAGGCCAATCAGGAAAGCCCGCGCGTTTCTGGCAGCCTTGCCGCGCATTACGCACCACGCACGCCGATGCGGATGCTTAAGCGTGAAGAATTGATTTCGGAATATGCCATCAAAGCAAAACAAGGCCTGCATTGCGAAGTGCTATGTCTTGATGCATTGCCCGGCGGCGTAAAAGGCTTGAGCCTGAGCAACGATTATCACACCTATGCACACGGCTTGTATGCCGCCATGCGTGAACTCGATAGTCGCCATGCCGATTTACTGCTGATTGAACAAACACCGCTGACAGCCGATTGGTTAGCCGTGAACGACCGATTGAATCGTGCATTAGTGGGTGCGGGTGTTGAAGATCTGGAATCGACTTAATCGCGCTGTCGCAACCACCTCGTGGGAGGGCCATAAGGCCCGAATAATTCCTTTTCGCGAAACTAATTCGGGCCTTACGGCCCTCCCACGATTTATCAGATGCTATTTATATTCCGCTGCTGCATGCGACAGACATCAACCGCGACGTCTTTCCAGCAATAACAACATCGACAAACTCAACAGCACGCGCTCTTCTTCCTCTTCGGTTTTGAAACCGGCTTTATTTTCTAGCTTGAAACGGCGGCCCATCAAAGAAGCTTCTTTTACTAAGCGCACAATCACCGTTCCGGCTTTATCGGTAACTATATAAGCTGGATGAAATAAGTAACCAGAAAACAAACCGATAATCGGAATCTCGCCAAAAATGGCATCTGCCACTTTTATCCAGGCGTTTTCTTCGCGAATTGTATGAGTGAGCGCTTGTTGTGAATCAAACACTTCGTAATGCGCTTTGAAAATCGATGCCCAGCCTTTACGGGCGACCTTACCGAGGTCTTGTCCGGCAGCATTGGTAAAATTATAGGCCGCGGAAAAATCCAGCCATTTATTGGCCTTGATCGTATAAAGCTTCTGCGCTTGTGTTGAATCTTTGCAAACAACCACTTCTTCCAGCAGCTTGAACATTTTTTGGCGTACGTAAAACAGGGATTTGTCACGGGCATCGGTAATCGTGAAATCGCTCGAGAGCGTCGTGATCTTGAAAATCAGGGATAAGGGGTATTGGTATTTCATGTTTGGTGGCGGCCTTCGCTAAAAATTGTGGCCATCATAATTGATGACCTAGCAAACTCAAATGTTAAAAGTTCACTCATCCAAGGCGAACTAACCCCCAAGAGGCACCGGTCCCCTGACCCGCGCAACATGCCCGTTGTCCTTAAGCGTCAATGAACTAGGACCTGCCCCGCTATTACCCCTGACTTTAGTAACTGGACATCGCGTGAAAATAAAGTTAAAAACACGGGGTTGACATCATGTAACACCATTTTTACCCATAAGTTACCAATGAATTACCAATAAGCCCTGTTCTCTTGGTACTCATTGACGTCAACCCGCCATCTCTACACACCTTGCACTAGGAGATTAACCAAAATGAAAAATAGAAATTTACTTGCCGAGAGTGTTCGGCGTGCTCTATGGCTCGGCGTTGCTGGTACCAGCATGCTCGGCGCTAATGCCTTTGCTCAAGAAACTGCCAAAGACACCAAAACCCTTGAATCTGTCCAAGTGACCGGCTCACGTATTGCGCGCACTGAAAGTGAAGGCGCAAGTCCGGTATTTAAAATTGACAAAGCAAGTATTGAAAAAACCGGTGCTTTGACCATTGGTGATTTCCTGCAAGAAATTCCTTCGATTGCCGGTGCCGCAACAAACCCGTCGGTCAACAATGGTGGTGGTGATGGTGCAGCAACCGTTTCATTGCGTGGTCTAGGCGATCAACGCACACTCATACTGATTAATGGTCGTCGCATTGCAACGACCGATGTCAACTCGATCCCAATATCGATGGTGCAATCTGTCGAAGTGCTAAAAGATGGCGCATCGGTAGTTTACGGCTCCGACGCGGTTGGTGGCGTCGTCAACTTCATCCTGAAAAAGAATTTTGATGGCGTGGAAACCAATGTTAGTTATGGCGTTAGTTCACGGGGTGATGGCGACCGCGTTGGCTGGAACGCAACCGCTGGTTTTGATGGTGATCGCGGTAATTTAATTATTACTGCTAACTATAACGATCAAAAAGAAGTACGCGCGGCCGACCGTGACTTTTCGTTCTATGCGCTGTCATTGGGTTCCACATCATCCACCGGCGTGGTCCGAGGCGGTTCCAGTCGTGGTTTGACAGGTCGTTATTTCATCAACAATAGCCCGGCTCTAGTAACTCTGTATGGCTGCAACTCAGTCACCTTAATTCCAGGGGCCTCCGGCGCCAATCAAAGCGACTTCCGTTGCTTCAACTTCGGTCGCGATTCATTTAATTACCAGGCCGTTGGCAATCTGGAATTAACCCCTTCGGAGCGTTCCGGTCTGTTTGTTACAGGTAATTACGACATCACTGATAACGTCAATGCCTATGTCGATGTATTCACCAATCGCACGCGCTCTGCAGCGCAAATTGCTCCACTGCCATTCGACGGCCTGGGCGATGGCGTTGCTCTCTCCCGATTCAGCCAGTACAACCCATGGGGCGTACAAATCGACGATATCCGTCTACGCCTCAGCCGTTTGGGCAATCGTCGATATGAATACAGCACTAATGTCAACCAGATCAATACCGGACTAAAAGGTGCTTTCGGCGATACCTCCTGGACATGGGATGCCACGCTCGGTTACGGCAAAATCGACCAAGAGTTCAAAAACTTTGGCTATATAGATTACGTGGCTTTGGCCGCTGCACTGGGTCCATCACAGGGCGGTATTTGCTATACCAATGGTACTTTCACTACGCCAATCCCAGGCTGCATCCCAATCAACTTTGTTGGTGAGTTTAATCCTAACAACGCTGCGGGCCAGGTCCAGCTGGCTGCTTTGGATAAAATTAGTGTTGACCTAAATAACAGCAGGGTGCAAACCCAGAAGAGCTTCCAGGCCAACTTCGCCGGTGATTTGTTTGCCATGGGGGCCGGCAATGTGCAAGCGGCGTTTGGTTTTGAATATCGTAAATTAGCTTTTGACCTTAGTGTCCCTTCAGCACAGATTTTCGACCCAACCTTGCTGAGCTGCGGCGTTTCACAGGAAATCTGCTCCTCTGACACCCATGGTAGTTACAACGTGAAAGAAGTCTATGGCGAAGCCCGTATTCCTTTCACAGAAAAGTTCAGTGTTGAAATTGGTACTCGTTGGTCTGATTATTCGACCTTTGGTAGCACCGTCAACAGCAAAATCGGCTTTGAATTCCGTCCTTTCGAACAGCTGTTATTGCGCGGAACCTATGCTGAAGTATTCCGTGCACCCACTATTACCAACCTCTTCGGGGGCCTTGCGGTAACCAACCCAACGTTTAAAGATCCTTGTAGCGGCTTTACAGGGGTTAACCCGGCCTGTGTTGGCACCACCTATACGCAGTCGGATAGCCAAACAACTGCGGTTCTAGGCGGCACTTCCACCTTGAAGCCTGAAAGTGGTGAAGTGATTACCTTGGGCCTAGTTTATGAGCCCTCGTGGCTTGACGGTTTTTCAACCACCATTGATTTGTGGAGCACCAAACTGGATGATGCGATCGGACAGTTGGGTACCCAGAACATTCTGAATGCCTGCTTTGGCAGCACCGTCGCCAATCCTTCGCCAGTCTGCTCACTGATTACTCGTCGTGCTGATGGCTCTATTCGGTTCATAACAGATCGCGATGAAAACGTGGGCGTCTACGACACATCAGGTATTGATATCGGCTTCAAATATCATTTCGATACCCCGATGGGTAATTTCCGCCTTAGCCTCGACAGCACCTATCTCGACAAATTTGATGTAGAACTGCAGTACAAAGGTGCCTTTGTGCAGGATCAGCAAAACGCCGGTAGCTTCCTGTCTTCGGCCAATGGCGGCCTAGGCAACTACAGCAAATGGCGCGCACTTGGCAATGTAAGCTGGAGCAAAGGTATCTGGGATGCTTCCTGGACCCTGCGTTACATCGATGGCTTCACGGTTGGCAGTACAGCCTTGGATGGTACCTGCGCAAATCTTGGGCTACAGCAGGGATCGCCTGGCTGCCAATTCTCCATTCCTTCATACACTTATCATAATGTGCAAGCCGGTGTGAAATTTTTGGATGGCAAAATCAAGCTCCGCGTTGGCGTTGACAATCTGACCGATAAAGTCCCGCCCACTCTTTATCAAAACAACTCGCTCAACGGCAATACCGATGAACGCACCTTTGACACCGTCGGTCGTTACTACTGGATGAATGTAGGCGTTTCGTTCCAATAAGAATGCGCTATGTAGTATTTAAGCCGCAGCCCCCGGGCTGCGGTTTTTTTATATATCAAAAAACAGCGTGGGATTTAATTTTTGTAACCGAACCGTTCTATCCAAGGTTCTAGATACTTCATCACTTCCGGCGTGAAATATTTCTCATACGCCTGCCAGCGCCCAACCGATCTTGCGTTTACCTGTTCGACCACTTGCGTGTAGCTAGGAGTCTTAATAGCGCCCTTGCTTTTCGCACGTTCAGTGAAGGCTAGTAATTCATCGTGCCAAGGCAAATCCAAAAATTCAAATAAGTCGCGTGCACGACCTTTGGTATCAGCCACTAAATCTTCATATTTCCATTCGAGCACAGGCAATTCAAGTTGCTCGGCGCTTTGATACCAATGGCTGAAAACCTTGTCGTACATTTGCGCTGTGCTTTCCAATGTCTCGAATGTTATGGCAAACGCTGGTGCGCGAAAATGCTGCATGTAGCAACTCAATACAACATCGCAAGGGTGTCGAATGGCAAGAATCACTTGAGCGCTTGGAAAGAAATTTTGTAAAGCGGGCAGACGCACCATATTCAGCGGATTTTTATCGACGGCGCGCTGCGTTTTAATACTCGGCGCGACCAAGGCGACTTCATTGAAATACGCCTCGCGTTGTTCAAGCCATTGTTGTGGGGTTAAATTTTGAACGTGCTCGAATACATTACCGCCATCGGTAGTCAATCGACGCACTATATGCTGCAAAAATGGTTGCTCATCAAATGAAACCAGTGCTGGATGGGCATCCAATAATTGTTCAAGCAAGGTAGTACCCGAGCGCGGAAAGCCGACCACAAATACCGGGTCCTTGTATTCATCATTTCCGTGGGATGTTGAATTCCAGGATGGAATCGCATGGTCAAGCACAGCAAACGCCTCTGTATTATCACGCAAGGCGGGATGATTTTTACTGATCAGTGCACGCTTTTGCGTATGGGCTTTTTGCATCACCTGCATCACAGCATCAGCTTGTTTGCATTTATCCAGTGCCGCCGCATATTCAAATTCCAAACCTAATTTCAGGCTCGGATCATTATGTGGCTTGTGCAAAATTCGTTCAAAATATTGTTTTGCAGACACGAAATTTTTATCGCGCATCGCCATTTTGGCCTCCATCTGCAAAAAATTATCCAGTAATTTCGGATTATGCTGCATGTCTTGTTCATGCAATTTTTCTTGCGAAGCCTTCGCCTGCGACAGACGGTTGGTACGTTCATAAGTCATCACCAAACCAATATTGCAGTCGTGCTGCAAATCCGGATCTAGTGGTATTTTGCTAAATTGAGCAATGGCCTGCTCGTACCATTGGCCACGAAACAAAAGATAGCCAAAATCAGCACTCTGCCCTTCGTCCAGATTTATGGATTGCAGATAATCTGCACAGGTTTTGGCTTCCGTCCATAAATCCATCGCCTGCAAAACACGCAGATTGAATAGATGAAATTCGGCATCTTCCGGCGCGCGTTCAATTGCCGTTGCGATATGCCGACGCGCTAACTCCAATGGACCAACGACCGCATAAGCACGCGCCAAACCAAAATGCAGAGCAGGGTCAGTAGCGCCCAGCAATAGTGCTTTTTGCAGGGGTTCCAGTGCCTCGGGCTCACGCTCCAATTCACAAAGACAATTCCCTAGATTTGACCAATGCGCTGCATTCTGCGGTTGTTGAGCACATAAGCTTTGATACTCTGGCAGCGCTTCGAGCGGTCTTTTCAGAAGGCTCAAGGCCATGGCCTTCAGTGTTTTCCAAGTAAGCGCCTCTGGCCCTATTGCCGCGGCTTGCTGCGCCATGCTCAATACACTGTCAAAATGCCCTTGCTCGAGCAATTTAAAGGCGAGATTTAAACTGATTGGCGGGTTGGAAATAGAATCAGACATAGGCAAAAAAGGTTATGATTAATTCAGTGTGAAATAAAACGCGAGAGACTTAGTTTACCTTGAACGCCATCACCGAAACCGATTCGCTCAGTCGCTATATCCAAGTTTTTGATGGCGCGTTCAGCCCTGCGCTTTGCCAACAAATGATCAGCTCGTTCCACAATTTGGAACGCTTTCAGCGACCCAATGGTCGAGGCATACGCCCCGGACATGATGACAGTGCCTGGACTGAACTGAATCTTGACCCACTTTCCGATGCCGGTTTTCGCGCCATGATTCTCGAAAATATGCATCGCCATTGTGGCGTGTATAACGAAACCCTCAAGCAAGCCATTGCCATTCCAGTGACCGATAAAATCAGCGAATTGGTGATGAAGCGTTACAAGCCCACCGGCGACGAACGCTTTCAATTGCATTTTGATTCCATCGGTGAAAAAGCCAATCGTTATTTGGTGTTTTTGTGGTATTTGAATGATGTCGCTGAAGGTGGCGGCACTGAATTCCCGGAACTGGGCATTACCATTCAAGCCAAGGCCGGGCGTCTAGTTATTTTTCCACCCTATTGGATGTATCAACATCTCGGTCAATCGCCTGTCAGCAACGACAAATATATTTTATCCACGTATTTTTTATTCTAAGCATGAACGATTCGGAAAAACTCGCAGCGCACAATAAACACATCGCCAAGATGATGATGCAATCGGTATTTGAATTGGCGAGTGATTTGGCAGGCCTTGGGGAGTTCCCCGAGCAAGTCGCGGCGGCTCGCAATGCGATGCCCATTCACCAGCGACTCGGTCAAATTCAACAAGCCATAGAACAGTTGCGGGCTGATTTGGCGACTTTACGCGGGCCCTACTTGGGCCGGCAATTGCAGGCACTCGGCGTCAATCAGGCAAGTAAAAATCTGCAATTGCATATCGGCAGCGGCCCGTATAATTTAAACGACTGGATTAATCTTGATATTTTTCCGGCCCAGTTATCTACCAATGTGCTCTGGGGTTTGCCATTTACTGACGGCCAATGCCGCTACGTTTTTCTTTCGCATTTACTCGAGCATTTGTTTTATCCCACCGATGCCATGGCTTTGCTGCAAGAGATTTATCGAATACTCCAACCTGGCGGCGTGGTGCGCATTGTGGTGCCGGATATTGAGCAATGCATTCGCGCCTATCAGGAAAATAATACGGAATTTTTTCAGCAACGTGCTGAGCACTGGGGTGCGGGCGATGGCAATGCTACGCGCTTGGAACATTTTCTTTCCTACGCCGGTGCTGGCCCTGACCCGGCCTGGTTATTTGAGGCCCATAAGTTCGGCTATGATTTTGAAACGCTGGAGCGGGCGCTGCAACGTGCGGGCTTCAAGACTATTGTTCGCTCAAGTTTTATGGCCAGCGAGCATGTCGCGCTAAAAGTCGATGAACATAGCCAGGTCGCCAGTGCCAAATTCGGCGATGCTTATTATTCGCTCTTTGTTGAAGCCACAAAAATATGAGCAAGATTATTGAAGCCTTATTAAATCAGGCGCGGCAGTATGTTCAGAGCAATGATGCGCGCGCTGAAAAAGCCTTTGCCCTCGTGTTGGAAAACGATGCGTTTAATGTCGAAGCCCGCACGTTTTTAGCCCGCGTGGCGATGCAAGCCGGAAAGCCACAGCAAGCTTTTGAGCATCTGCAAATTGCCACCATTGCCAATCCCGGCAATGCGGCACTGTGGCGCAGTTTGGCACTGACGCATAGCGCGCTCGAACAGTGGCCGCAGGCACAAAGCGCGTTTGAACAATGCCTGCAGCTATCACCAAAAATGCATGCTGCACGTTTGCATCTTGGCAAAGCCTTGGAGCGCCAAGGCAAACAAAGCGAAGCTGTTAAAACGTATTTGGCGGCACTAAGCCAAGCGCAGCGTGATGGATTATGGCTTGATGAAACCACGACGCCACCTTGGTTATTGAATGATGCTCGCCATGCTTCGGATGTTGCGAATCGCGGTCGTGTAGAACTTTATGAAAACCTGATGCAGCCTTTGACCGAACGCTTTGGTAGAGACGATTTACAGCGTGTGGATTTATGTGTGAAAGGGGTTTTGGGATTTGAACAGCTGGTTTCAGGCAATTCAAAACAAAAACCGACTTTCATGTATTTCCCTGGCCTGCCGGAAACGCCGGTTTTTCAACGCGATTTATTTCCATGGTTCGAACAGCTGGAAAATAATTTTGAGGATATTCGTAACGAAGCTGAAAATATACTCAGCCAGAAAAATGCTTTATCACCTTTTTTAAGCTTAAGCGAAGCCGATAAAGCCTCGGATTATCTCGGTGGTAATCAGCCCAACTGGGATGCGTATTTTTTCTATCGCCATGGCGAAAAACTTTTTGAACATCACCTTGCTTGCCCGCAAACTTCCGCTGCGCTCGAGTCTTTACCGCTAGTAAGAATTAGTGAGCATGCACCAGAAATTTGTTTTTCGATGCTCACTGCTGGCACCCATATTTTGCCGCATTACGGCACCAGTAATATTCGCTCGGTGGTGCATCTGCCTTTAATCGTGCCAGAAAATTGCGCGCTGAAAGTGCAAGATCATATTGTTGCGGGCAAAGCCGGAGAGTGCTTCGCCTTCGACGATACTTTTCTGCATGAAGCATGGAATCGTAGTAACGAGACCCGTACGATATTGTTGATGGATACCTGGAACCCGCATTTAACGGATGTTGAGCGGCTATGCATGACAGAGTTGGTCAAGGCTATTGGTGATTTTAATCGCAGTTGATGCATGAACGGCCCGGCCGAATATTCCGTCGCCCGCAAGCGGCCTCCTACGCCAGAATCAAAACGCGTGGTTGGCCAAAATAGCGGCGACCAGCAGCAAAAAACCGGCAAAAACCTGTTTCAAGCGGGCAGCCGGTAGCCGATGTGCCCATTTCGCACCGAGCGGTGCGGCCATGATGGAAGCCACGGCAATTAATAATGCGACCGGCACATTCACAAAACCCAGGCTGCCAACCGGCATTTCGGTAGTGGGCGTCAAGCTCGCGTAAGTCACTGCGCTCGATAACGCAATCACCACACCGCAAGCACTGGAAGTACCGACAGCACGCACGGGCGCAACGCCATTGGTCACTAATAAAGGCACCGTCAAGCTGCCGCCGCCAATACCGACAATTGAGGAAACAAAACCAATCACCGTGCCGGCCAGGCTATACAGCGGCCCGCTGACGGGTTTGTTTTCAATGATGACTTTGGGTTTAGGCCAAGCAAGCAACATTTGTACTGCGACCAGCACACAAAAAACTGCGACCGCTATTTTCAAAGTCCGGGCTTCCAACTGAACAGCGAACACACCACCCAAGGCCGCGCCAATCAATAATCCCGGCGCCAACCAATAGGTCGTTACCCACAACACAGCACCGCGTTTATGGTGCGCAAAGGCCGAAGAAATGCCGGTCAAAAAAATACTCGCCAATGATGTTGCCAACGCCATCGGCATTACGCTCGCATCATTGACGCCCTGATGTGGCAACAAAAACACCAGAATCGGAACTAAAACTAGGCCACCGCCCACGCCCAATAAGCCTGCCATCAAGCCCGCCAATATTCCGGCAAGCGGATACAACAACCATTCAAAGCCCATACTTATCAACCTGTTCACGCGGAATTATTGATCGCATCGGCTAAAATAGGCCCATGAAAAAAATCATCATAACTATTTTTGTACTTTTGTGGTTGCTTGCCCTGCCATCACAGGCAAATGAATGGAAATCGCAGCGTGGCAGTATTCGAGCTGCGCTTGAAGCAAGCGAGCGCGATGAACTAGATGCCCGCGAAAAAGCAAGCCTTGCCGAGCACCCACTATTTAGTTGGCTCGAAGTATTGGCATTTAAAAAACGCCTGAATGCCACGACACTTAGCAATGATGATCAAAAAAATATCGAGGCATTAATACAGCGCTACCCAAACATGGCAGCCGGTGACTGGTTACGAAATGCTTATCTCAATTATTTAAGCAATCAAAAAGACTGGGCAAACTTTGCGCATTTTTACACCGGTAGCAATGACGATGAACTGCAATGCGCTGATTTAAATGCCCGTCTGGCAGCCAACAAAACCGATGAGACCTGGGTTCGCGATAGCCAGAAAATTTGGCTCAATGGAAAATCCTTGCCGAACTCTTGCGATGCGGTATTCACGCGTTTAAGTCAATTGAATAAACTCGATAGCAATCTGCGTTGGCAACGTATTGAATTGTCGGCGGCACAAAACCAAACCGGTTTGATGCGTGCCTTGGCACTCGCCCTGCCCGCCAACGATGCCTTCTTAGCAAATAGTTATGCTGATTTTATCGATAGCCCGCACGCAAAATATAACGCCTGGCCAAAAACATTACGTAGCCGACAAATAGCGGTACAAGGTTTAGTGCGTTTGGCGAAACGCAATCCCGATGCTGCCGAAGTGCAAATGAAAACCATCACTCCTGTGCTTGGCTTGCTCGATAAAGAAAGCGGCCGCGTGCTCAATGAAATAGCCCTTTGGACCGTGGCTTCTTACGGTGCCAATTCAGCGCAACGTCTGAATGCCGTGCCCGAAGTGGCTTACGATGAAAAGCTGCACGAGTGGCGCGTGCGTGAAGCGATGAGCCGCGGCGACGATGTTGCCGCACTGGCCGGCATCGAAAAAATGGGCAGCACACAACGCAATAGCGCTCAATATCAATATTTTGAAGGCCGCTTACGCGAGCGTTTAAACCAGAAAGAATCGGCAAAAATATTATTTGCCAAAGCTGCACAAAACGCGAACTTTCATGGCTGGCTGGCGGCAGATCGCTTGAATCTGCCCTACACCTTGTGCCCGCTGGAACCTAGTAATAATCGCGCTGTGATTCAAAAAGTGGCCAATGATGCCCGCATTGTGCGCGCCTTTGAATTGTTTGCGATTGATCGTGTGAACTTTGCATTGAAAGAGTTTAATGCAGCACTCGATAGTTTTAGCCCCGAAGAAAAGAAAGTCGCGATTGCCTTGGCGCAAGAAGAAAACTGGTACGACCGTGCGGTATTTTCTATCGGCAATACGCCGACCGATTTGCAATATTATTCGCTGCGCTTTCCATTGCACCACGAACGCCATTTACGCGAGCAGGCAAAAATTAATTCGCTCGATCCGTCCTGGGTGGCGGGAGAAACTAGGGCCGAGAGTATTTTTATGCCGCATGCGCGTTCGGCGGCAGACGCTCGTGGCTTGATGCAAATTTTGCCGGGTACTGGCGCACAAGTGTCGGCACGGCTGGGCATTCCCTGGCGCGGCGGCGAAAGCCTGTACGAGCCGGAAACCAATATCACACTCGGCACCGCGTACTTGCGGCAAATGCTGGATCGCTACGATGGCTTCCCGTATCTCGCCATCGCCGCCTACAACGCGGGCCCAGCGCCTATTTCGCGCTGGAAAGACGCCCGTCCAAGCCTTGAAACCGATTTCTGGATTGAAACCATTCCCTACAAAGAAACCCGCGATTATGTTTCGCGTGTTTTAGCATTCAGTGTAGTTTACGATTGGCGTCTGGATAGAAGCGCGACCTCATTAACCGATCGCATGCTGGGCCGCTTTAATCAAAACCAACGCCGCGCTTTTGTTTGCCCACCACCACCTGCAGTGAAACCACTCTAATGCCATTACACATTGTCATCCTGGGCGCCACCGGATTTGTGGGCCGCGCATTGGTCCGGCGCCTGCAGCAAGACGGCCACGACATTACGATTTTGAGTCGTAATTTAAATGCTCATTTATTGCGTTTGTTGCCGCCAACGGTGAAACAAATCAATGTCGATGTTTATGATCCTGAAAAACTGCAACACGCCATTCAAGGTGCCGATGCGGTTATTAATCTGGTCGGCATTTTGAACGAGAAAGGCGATAACGGCCGCGGGTTTCATCACGCCCATGTGCAGCTCACTCAAACCCTGATTCAAGCCTGCAAAAATGCCGGAGTCAATCGTTTATTGCAAATGAGTTCGCTCAATGCCGGTCGCGGCGAAAGTTATTATTTGAAATCACGCGGCGAAGCCGAACAAGCGGTAAAGCAATCGGGTTTGGCTTGGACCATTTTTGAACCCTCGGTGATTTTTGGTATTGGCGATGGCTTGTTCACTCGCTTTGGTCAACTACTAAAACTCGCTCCCGTCATGCCACTGGCACGCGCCGAAACAAAATTTGCACCGGTGTATATCGGCGATGTGGTGCAAGCCTTTCGACAAGCACTTAGCGATAAAAAAACCATCGGCGAAGTCTATGAGCTTTATGGCGGAGAGATTTTTACACTGAAACAGATTGTCCGCATGTCGGCGCAGCAACTTGGATTAAAAACTATTATTATCCCTTTGCCCGATGTTCTTGGCCGCTTGCAGGCGATGGTGTTTGATTTTGTGCCAGGCAAACCGTTTTCATCGGATAATTTTCGCTCTTTACTAACCGATTCAGTTGGCGGTGTTGACGGTCTTTATCGTTTGAATATCCGACCAACACGGGTTCAGGAAATATTGCCTGACATTCTTGGTCATGGCGATGACCGACAAGCCCGCTACGACCGCAATCGTGCCGACCGTTAATATAATAAAGGATGATGATGGGAATTTTAGATCAGTTACTAGGCAATGCCAGCGAACGTAATCTCGATAAATTACAAGACGAATTCGGCCCGTTATTAGCGCCGGGTGAACAGCTGGTAAAAGCCTATGCAGTCATTCGTGATTTATTTGTATTTACCGATCGGCGTTTAATTTTGTCGAACAAACAGGGCATTACCGGCAGCAAGGTTGAATATTTAAATATTCCCTACCGCAGTATCGTCATGTTTACCTTTGAAAATGCCGGCCATTTCGATATGGAATCCGAGTTGGCGCTGCACATCGCAAGCCAGCTTGAGCCTATTCGGCGGACGTTTGGCCGTGGTGATTCGACCAAGGAAATTCTGTCGCTATTGGCACAATATACTTGCAAATGAAATCCTATTTAGTCGGTGGCGCTGTGCGTGATGCCTTACTAGGACGCGTGGCTGGCGACCATGACTATGTCGTTGTCGGCGCCACACCTGAAAAAATGTTGGCACTGGGTTACCTGCCGGTTGGTAAAGATTTCCCGGTTTTTTTGCATCCGGAAACCAAAGAAGAATATGCACTCGCGCGCAGCGAAAGAAAAACCGCTGCCGGTTATCACGGCTTCGTATTTCATACCGATTCCAATGTCACACTCGAGCAGGATTTAATCCGCCGTGATTTCACCGTCAATGCCATTGCACAGGATGAAAATGGAAACCTGATCGATCCGTTCAACGGCCAGCAGGATATTAAAAATAAAATTTTGCGTCATGTGTCACCGGCTTTTGCCGAAGACCCGGTTCGCATTTTAAGAGCCGCCCGTTTTATGGCGCGCTTTGCCGAGCTGGGTTTTAGCATTGCACCTGAAACGCTTGAACTGATGTGCAGTATGGTGAGCAATGGCGAAGTCGATTCACTAGTATCGGAACGGGTCTGGCAAGAATTAAAACGTGCACTGGAAGAAACCCGGCCGTCGGCTTTTATCCAGACGCTACGCGATTGTGGTGCGCTGAAAATATTGTTTCCGGAAATTGATGCTTTATTTGGAATACCACAACGCATTGAATACCACCCCGAAGTCGATGCCGGGCTGCATACACAAATGGTCTGCGATATGGCGGCACAACTCACGCCCCGCAATGCCTTGATCGGATTTGCAGCGTTGACTCACGATCTTGGTAAAGCCTTATCGCCAAAAGAAGATCTGCCTAAGCATATTGGCCATGAAAGGAGCGGTCTGAAACCTTTGGCTGTTCTTTGCCAACGCTTCAAGGTACCGATCGAATATCGCGATCTGGCAGAAATCGTTTGTCGCGAACATTTGAATATTCATCGCATTGATGAAATGAAAGCCAGCACCGTGCACGACCTGATCGCCCGCTGCGATGGCTTTCGTAAGCCCGAACGCATCGATCAACTGGGATTAGTTTGCGAAGCTGATAAACGTGGACGGCTTGGCTTGCAAGAGGTGGCATATCCATCGCGCGCCTTGCTCAATAAATTTCATGCAGCGGCAATGTCGGTGACGTTTAAAGATATTGATAGCACCGGATTGCAAGGCCCGCAAATCAACGAAGCAATGCGGCGCGCGCGCATCAAAGCAATTGCAACCGCGATGTAGGGGCGCCTGCTTGCTGCGCCCAAAGCCTGCGACAATCCTTGCCGTAGGGGCGCCTGCTCGCTGCGCCCAAAACCTGCGACACCCTTACCCGTAGGGGCGCTTGCTTGCTGCGCCCCAGAAGCCATCGGATAGATTTTGGGCGCGGCAAGCAGGCGCCCCTACGAGAATAATTTCCTGTCCATTCGCTGCAACCAAACCTGCATCGGCAAGAAACTCACACAAAAACCCAAGCCAACACCTATCGTATTGGCTACTGCATCATGCCAATCCATCATGCGCGTGGTAGTCAAATAACCCTGGGCAAATTCCATCGCAATACCCAAACAAATCAAAGCCACTGCACATAAAATCCAACTACGTTTTTCTTGAAACAACATCACCGCCCAAGCCGATAAGGTGCCGTAGGCAAGAAAATGGCCAATCTTGTCGCTGTTATCAACATTCAGCGAAATATCGGGCGGCGTTATCATCGACAACACTACGCAAAGCAGCCAACCGAATATCCAAAGACCAAGCCATAACTTTGGTTTGGTAAATGCTCTCATCACAGACGCCTCGATAAATTGCCAACAGCAAACGCATCCCGAAATTCAATATCGCGTTGAAACCCGATCACTTGAAAACGCTCGCCCATTTCGCCAGGCAGCGTCAATTTTTTTATTTGCTGATGCAATTGATACAAAGCAAGTTCATCGGCATTTTGCTCAAGGGCTTGGGTAATTTCTGCAAGCCCATTGCCAATTAAAAATCCGGTCTGTGCACAATATCCCGATAGATCGAAACCGGCATTAACGCCCGCTTCTGCAACGGCTGTGAAATCTACAAAGGCAGTGATGTCCTGCAAGCCCGGCAAATAAAACGGATCGTTATGGGCGTGATGGCGATAATGACAAACCAGTGTGCCGTCATTGCGTTCTGGCAAATAATATTCGCTGCGTGGATAGCCATAATCCACGAACAGCATCGCGCCTTTTTCAATTAAACCACCGACGGCCTGGATCCAGTAAGGCAACTGGGGCAATATTTCGGAACGGTAATTTTCCGGCAGCGGTGTTTCAATATCACGTTCAACATGACGAACTGCGGCACGCAATAAAGCATCTGCTGGCTGATCAACGCGAATAAAATCTTCATTGGCATCCAGCACCACTATTTCTTCATAGACCTCGCCTTCGTGCACGACAAAACGTGGTGTCGGCAAAGCGTCCAGCACTTCATTGGCAAACAGTACGCCCTGCCATTTATTTTCAAATGGGCCATCGAGCCATTCACAACAGGCAAATAATTCTGCCGATAGATTTTCTTTTAATCGTTGTTGCTGGCGTTCGCGCAAATCGGCGCTGGGTTCGAGAATGCAATAGCGCGTGGGCAAGACATTTATTGCCAAAAAATGTTTCAGTGCATGTTCGGCAAAGGCACCGCTGCCACCGCCGAGTTCAAAAAAAAACGTTTCGCCTTCCAGCTGTTGCAAAACTTTCGCACTCGCCTGCGCGATGCATTGTGCAAAGACCGAGCCCAATTCCGGCGCAGTAACAAAATCCCCATCGGCACCAAACTTTCTGGCGCCCGCACTGTAGTAGCCCATGCCGGGCGCATACAGTGCTAGCTCCATAAACCGCGAGAAAGCAATCGCACCCTTGTTTTCGCGAATATGTTGTTGCAGTGCTTTGACGAAAGCTTGGCTATGCGCGAGCGCTTCCGGGCTGGCTTCGGGAAGTGATATTTTCATGCCGGTATTTTCCGGTAAAGCCAGCACGATAGCGAGTAGCTTTTTTGTAGGGGCGCCTGCTTGCTGCGTCCAAAATTATTCGTAATCCAGTCGTAGGGGCGCCTGCTTGC
>JAYSQD010000015.1:0-25312 GCA_043721835.1 Arenimonas sp.
GCGCAGCAAGCAGGCGCCCCTACGCGGCTGAAAGCACGGGCATGATTAAAAAACAGGCTAATAAAAAAACACCCCCTTGCCATTGGCAAGAAGGTGTAAAGCCGACATCCGGGGACAGATGTCGAGCAATAAGCAGATGGTTTTAAGGTGCTTTGGTATCGAGTAAGTTTATTTTTTCCTTGTTACTTAAACGCAGGCTAATGCTGTCTTCAATTTTGTCCATATTCCTGACCCGACTACACATGGCTTGTGCCAAGGGCTCGAGTTTTTTGGCGCGCAACTCGACTTTAGTTTCGATTTCATTGTCCATCTTGTCCATACGGGCTTCAAACGCTTTGGATTTTGCATCGTCGCCGTTAAATGCCAAAGACAGTGCTTGCTTAACGGCAGCAGCCACAACATCAGGTACAAAATCGGTCACGATCGGCTCAATGATTTTTTCACCGATGTCATCGTTAATAACTAGATCCGGATTTTTGCTCAATGAGTTGTGCAAGGCTATTTGGGCATTCTGAAGTTTTATAACGGTCGGGTTATTTTGCTCACCGTTTAATCCGCGCGAAACTTCAATCAGTGCAGTAAATGCAATATCGATCGCTTCGCTTGTGATTAGTTTGAATTGCGGGATTAACAAACGGGTTTCATTCTCGAATGCCGCAATACGTGCCTTATCGTCTTCGCTGAGCTTGAGTTCTTTACCATCAATGACCATTCGGCCGTCTTGAATCATGATGCGCTTTCCAGGGGCTGTATCACGCGAAAAAATAAGTGTATGGCCCTGCTGCGAAAATTTATAATCACTTTCAAAACTGCAATCCAGCGACTTCGCTTGCGCGGAAAATGAAGCTCCAAAACTTAATGCCGTGATCAGTGCAAGACGTTTCATGCGAATTCCTTTAGTGATACCGCAGTTTTGACAGGGCCAGTATGGATTCTTGATTTATTCTTCACATGTGCCTTTGGCAGCAATGACTTTCGTCATGGTTTATGAACGCGCTGGAAAAGTTCACGTTTGCTTGACGGGCAGCTCACTTTGAATTCATTTTAATTTTGTAAGTATGCACATGCCGGTATGTTCCGGCCTAAAAAACTACCGGAGTATTCCCCCATGCCCCGCATTACCCCTTTAGCGCTAGCATTTGGTTTGGCTTTTCTGGCATCCAATGCACAAGCAGAAAATATCACCGCAACACTGGGCTTTCACAATGTAAATCCTAAATCCAACAACGGCACACTGGCTGGTGCCCAAGCGAGCGTCGAAGACGATTGGGCTGCTACGGGCAGCGTGGCGTATCATTTTGCTGATAATTGGTCTGCCGAATTATGGAGTGGTTTAAATAAATACCAACATAATGTTTCACTTGCGGGCTTAGGTACGGTGGGTTCTGTTCAACACCGCCCGACTACGCTTGGCGTGAATTATCATTTTATGAAGGACAGTAAATTCAGACCTTTTGTTGGCTTGGGCTATGGCTGGGTCAATGTGAGTGGTGAGAAGACAAGCGGCGCGCTGGCTGGCGCTGTTCTGCGTGCCGACAATAGTAGTGGATTGACTGCCAATGTTGGCGCTGACTACTATTTCACTGACAAGTTTTTTATGCGCGGTGATGTGCGTTATTTGAATTTTGATTCTGACGTAACCGTTAACGGTGCCGCGGTTGGCACGGCGAATGTGGACCCAATTATTTACGGCATCAGCGCCGGTGTTCAGTTCTAAGGTCCTGGTTTGCCGAATTTAATTTGCAGGATTCAAAAGGGTGCTTCGGCACCCTTTTTTCTCTTAGGGCTTGGTTTGGCTTATTCTTAGGCATTATGCAAAGAGTTGACCTATGAATTTTCTTCAACGCAGACCGTATCTGAGCCTATTTGTATTAGCAGCCTTTCTTGGCTTTGCCTTTATGGGCAGTCGCAGTTTGTTTGAACCCGACGAAGGTCGCTATACCAATGTCGCGTTAAATATTGCCGACAGTGGCGAATGGATTTCTCTACACCGGCATCCAGAATCTTTGCATTTCACCAAACCGCCTTTAACGTATTGGACGATTGCAGCCAGTGTTAAAACCTTTGGTTTCAACACTTGGGCGGCAAGACTGCCGATTGCATTGGCCTATATTTTTAGTGTGTTAATGATTTTTCGACTCGGCAAAGTCTTTTGTCAGGAAAAACCCTGGCTGCCTGCGCTGATCTTTGCGACGAGTCCGTTCCCATTCTTGGCAGGCAATTACATCAGCACCGATTTTATTCTCGCTGCCTGCGAAACCTTGGCAGTTTTATGTTTTACCCAATATGCTTTTTTGAAGAAGTCGAAATTGTGGATGGATGCCATGTGGGCTGGCTTTGGACTAGCCTTTCTTACCAAAGGTCCTCCTAGCTTATTGCCGTTGATGGCGATTTTTATTTTGCTTTGGCAGCAAAAAGATTTGAAAGCACTTTTCCGGCCGCTTGGATTTCTGGCTTTCGCTATCATAGGGCTGGCCTGGTATGGCATTGTGATTCAAAGACATCCTGGCCTATTCGATTATTTCATCGGCCATGAAGTTATCGCGCGTTTGGCAGATGAAAATATGCAGCGCAGTCCTGAATGGTATGGCCCATTCAAAGTGTATTTGCCGGTCTTTTTATTCGGGGCATTGCCCTGGCTAATAATCGCTGGCAGTGGCATGGCGAGCAATCTAAAGTCATGGTCTAACCAGACCAGAGAGCAGCGCTTTCTCTGGTGTTGGTTGTTATTACCCTTGATAGTATTTTCTTTGTCGCGCTCTCGTATGCCGCTCTATGTCTTGCCCTTGTTTACGCCGTTCGCCTTATTACTCGGCCAAGCTTTAAGTAAATTCGAGTTCAGCCCACGCAGGGCCTTGTGGTTACTGATCTGGGTTGTTGTTTTGCTGGGAACGCGCTTGGGCTTAAGCAGCTACAACCATAATAAAGACCCGGAAGTATTCGCCCAGAAAATTCTGTCTTTTACAAAAATGCCTCCTCGCGAAATTATTTTTGTCGAAGACATGGCCCGTTATGGATTGCATCTTTATCTGGGCTCGCAGATTAACAAGGTCAGCTTCAAGCCGCAGGTAAAAACCATTTCGGATAGTCAATTCGATATGACCTTGAATCATGCACTCGAACAAAAACCAGGTAAACGAATCTTCGTTTTTAAACGCAAGAATGAACAATACTTCAAGAATGCCTTACTGGAAAAAAACATAGCCCCGGTTTATCTGGGGGCCATTCCCGCTAATGATGGCGAAAAAGATCAAGACCGTTTGATCTATACCATTGCGGGTGAGTTTTAAATTGCAGGGGCGCCTGCTTGCTGCGCCCAAGCACCTCGACAAAGCAGGGCGCAGCAAGCAGGCGCCCCTACGGAAAATTATTTTGCTTGCGATTGACGCTCGGCACGCATTGCCATGCGGGCAATCTTCATTTCTTCGCGGGTAATCTTACCGTCGTTATTGCCATCAATAATACTGAAATTTTCTGATAACTTTGGCATTGAATTACCTAATTCAGCGCGAGTAAAAGCTTGGTCCTTGTTGGTATCTAAGGCTTGCATTTTTTGCCGAACAGCATGCATTTTTTCACGGCCATTGGCGCGGCGTTCCTGACGTTGCTGTCTTTTTTCCTGATGCGCTTGTTTCATTTCGTCTTGCGATAAGCCGCCGTCATGATTCAGATCGGCTTTGTCAAAACGCTCACGATGCTTGGGGTTGTTTTGAAGTTCGGCATAACTGAGCTTGCCGTCACGGTTGGCATCCAGCGTTTGAAAGCGTTCTTGTGCCTTGGCTTGCATTGGGGCTTTGCGATCCGTCGTTTGACTTTGCGCCGACGCAAACAAGCTAACGGTCATCAAGCCGATGGCAATTAGGGGAATGACTTTTTTCATGGGGTCTCTCACTGTTTGTCTTGGGGTTGCTAACTAAAACGCGGCAAACCCCAAGCGGTTGACAGATTGAGACGGCTTACTTCTTGCCGAAAGCCTTCATGATCAAGATTACACCGAGTCCCCAGACACCATTTAACAGGAACGCACCAAGCCACATTTTGGGATCCCAATTGGCAGCAAATGCCATTCCTTTCAAAGGGAACACGATCAATAAAGCCACAATGCTGGGTAATAAAGCGCCTAAAACAATGGCAAGCAACCATTGGCGCGAGCCAGATTGTTTTTTAATCATCGCCCACAAGGCAATGCCCCATAAGCCGCCGAAAAATGCGAGTGAGATAACGGCAGGCACATGCAAGGGCTGGGTAGCGCTCATATCCCACGCAGGCTTGGGGACTTTGCCGGCAAGATAAAGCAGATGAAAAAGTCCTTGATGAAATATCAAGGTAGAAATAAATCCGGCAATGAACGATCTAAAAATCCACATAAACTCTCCCAAAAATGATGACGCAATAATGATGACTTAAGGATGCTCTGCTTCTACATGCATTTTTTCTTTGCGAATTAAATATAACCCACTTACCACGATTACCAAGGCGCCCAACAACGCGACGCCATCTGGTAGCGTATTCCAAAGCAACCAATCCAATCCTAGGCCCAAGGCAAGTGCGCTGTACTCAAAGGGCGCCACCACCGAGGCCTCGCCTTTTTGAAAAGCAGCGGTGATCGCTACTTGTCCAAAAAAACCGGTGATGCCGATGCCCGCCAACACCATAAAATGCCGAGACTCAATCGCCTGCCAATGGGGTGCTGCAATAGAGCCGGCGCCTATGGCAATCATGGTCATCGCCCAAAACACCATGCTGTCGGAAGAATCGGTTCGACTAAGCACACGAACCGTAATCGCCGATACCGAATAACATACCGCCGCTCCCAACACAGCGAGACTTCCGAGTGACGCCAGATTTTCGGTACTGGGTCTTAACACTATCAAGACACCCAATAAGCCGACAAAAATAGCGCCCCAGCGGGCCATGCCGACTTTTTCTTTTAGCATGGGCACTGACAACACGGTAATCAGCAAGGGCGCAATGAAAAAAAGCGAATAGGCTTCCGATAACGGCAAGGTTCTGATGCCAAAGGTAAATAAGGCCAGCATGCTAATACCTAACAGGCCACGAAGCAGATGCAGCCGCCAACGAACTTTCAACAGGCTACCAGCACTGCCCCGCAGCCACACATACACCACCACAAAAGGCAGCGATGCCATCGCCCGCATTGCGGTGACTTGAATCGCCGGATAATGTGGCGATAACCATTTCAGGCCGGCGTCCATCAATGAAAATAAACACACCGCTGCCAACATGGCGCTAATACCACGCATCGAAGAATTCTTATTGGGCATTAGTGCAATGTTCTCATCATGCATTTATTGTGTCATGAATTTATTGCACGATCAGAAATAAAAACGGCAGCCTTTCGGCTGCCGTTTTTTTCCTTCCCTGGAGAGAGTTATTAATCAATCACCGACAAAACGCGTGCCGAAGATCATGCTGCCGTCACTCACGTGGCGCGTGCTGCCAATCATGCCCAAAGTAATTTTGGTATCTTTCTTGAAAAACTTGGTGGCGAGCGCGTCGCTTAGACCATAGGATTCCACCAATGCACGCTTCGAGACCAAACCACCTAAACATACGCGTGTGTAGGTATCGCGAAATACCTGAGACTCACCCGGTTGCAGGCTACGGCCATCACGCAAGCCACTCAAAGTTAGACTGAAAGAGCCGCCGAACGGTAGACCCGTGTTCGGATCTATCAGCGTGGGGTCATTGAGTACTTCATTTTCAATTTTATAAGTAGCAGCAAAACTCACTCGTGCCTGGCCTTGATATACCCCGGTAGAATTCCTGTAAATCATCACGCCGAACGGCGTTTGCCAATGACAGAAAAGAGATTTTGCACTTTTTGCCGGAATCAAGGTTCTGCCCATATCGGGAAAGTTGATAGAAGTAGAACCGCTGGCATCGGGAACCACACATTTGTCATCAGGACCAGGCGGGAAAGCCGGATCAGGTGTGCAGTCAGGTGCGATAGTCAGCACGCCGGTTTGCACAGTACTAAGAAAATTCACGCCGCGACCGAATGCATTGCCATCACCTACTTCCGCATCGGTGAAAGCTGCTTTTGTATTAGTGGAAGCCTTTGGGGCCAGTTCGATCAAGCCATCGTTGCGCAGGTATTCGCGCATTTCATTACGAATGGCGACTTGAAGTTTTTTCTGGGCCGGAGTGATTTTTTTCATCAGGCCTGGTTGATTGGTCGCTGCAATAGCGGCAGTAATACTGAATGCAAGAAGTGATAAGGCGACAATACTTTTCTTCACAACAAAGCTCCTAAAGAAATTTCAAGGGTGCCGACCAGAGCTTTAAACAATCAAAGTATCGGCGGCATGTATAAGAACGCGACACATAAGCAAAACCGGACATAATTCACACTTATTCCAGGTTTATGAGATAAATTGCCACAAGCCGCAACAAAATGAGTATCTTCGTTAAATATTTTTGACGTAGAGTCTTCCAACAATACTCATGAATGTTATTTTTATTTAACAAATACCTCACTATGACCTCAAAAGCCCTAGAACTTTGGAAAGCCACTGGTCATTATTTTGGATGGCAAAAGTATTCCATTTTTTATCGTGACCAAGGCAAGGGTGAGGTTTTATTGTGTATTCATGGGTTCCCGACTGCATCGTTTGACTGGCACCGAATGTGGCCATCGTTAAAAAAACATTTTCGCGTTATCAGTCTTGATTTATTGGGTTTCGGTTTTTCCAGCAAACCGCGTCGCCATACTTATTCGGTTTTAGAACAAGCCGATATTATTTCGGCCCTATTGGCATCCCTTGGTATTCAAAGCGTAAATATTCTGGCGCATGATCTTGGCGATAGCATCGCTCAGGAATGTTTGGCCCGTTATGAAATCCGTTCGCCACAAATGGATTGCACTATAAGCTCCATCTGTTTTTTGAACGGCGGCTTGTTTCCGGAAGCGCATCGTCCGCGTTTAATTCAGACTTTGCTACGCGGGCCATTGGGGCCATTGCTGGTGCACGGATTGAACGAGAAAAAATTCAATCAAAGTTTTGCTGAGGTATTCGGCACCAACACCCAGCCAAGCGCAGAAGAATTATCCGATTTCTGGCATTTGGTCGCACTCGACAAAGGGCAAAAATTGGCTCATCGCTTATTGCAATATATTCCCGAGCGTCGCAAGCATCGCGAACGCTGGTTATCTGCGATGCAAACAACCGCAACTCCTCTGCGTTTGATTAATGGTCTCGATGATCCCGTTTCGGGCGAGCACTTGCTCGAACGCTATCGCGAATTAATTCCCAATGCCGATGTGGTCGGGCTAGAAGGTATTGGACACTATCCGCAAGTCGAAGCGCCGGGTGCCGTCTTGGCCGCTTTTCTGGATTTCCATAAAAAAATTCCATGAAAAACGCCAGTAATAAATCCATTGCCAAATCAAATCTTCCGGAAAAATCTTGCATTGTTTGCCAACGCCCTTTTACCTGGCGCAAGAAATGGCAGAACGTCTGGAATGAAGTAAAGTACTGCTCAGAGGCCTGTCGCAAAGGCAGTCCACGCATGGGTAGCCCAAAGTAAGCCTGATGTCACAACGAAAAATTGTTCATGTCGATATGGATGCCTTCTATACTTCCGTTGAACAACGCGATGACGCCAGTCTTCGCGGCAAGCCAGTCGTTGTGGCATGGCGTGGTGCTCGCTCGGTAGTTTGCGCGGCGTCTTATGAAGCAAGAAAATTTGGCATCCACTCTGCCATGCCGGCCATACGCGCCGAGCGTTTATGTCCGGACGCTATTTTTGTACCGCCTGATTTTATTCGCTACAAAGCGGCTTCAAAACATGTGCGGGAAATATTTTCCCGGCATACCGATTTAATAGAGCCCTTATCGCTGGATGAAGCCTATCTGGATGTCACCGAAAATAAGCTTGAATTAACCTCGGCGACCGAAGTGGCTTTGCAAATCCGCCACGCTATTTTTGAAGAAACCGGTTTAACGGCATCGGCGGGTATTGCACCGAATAAATTTCTCGCGAAAATTGCTTCTGACTGGAATAAACCCAATGGTCAGTATGTGATTAAACCGGCAGCAGTGTTTGATTTCCTGACGCCCTTGCCAGTCGGCAGATTGCCCGGTGTCGGCAAAGTGATGGAAGCCAAACTGGCGAAACTGGACATCAATACCGTTGGCCACCTGCGCGAGCACACGACGCAGAGTCTGGAACTCCGGTTCGGGCGCTGGGGTTTGCGACTACACGAGCTTTCAATGGGTATTGATCATCATCTTGTCGTGTCGGAACGTCCGACTCAGCAAATATCCAGCGAAGACACCTTTCAAGAAGATTTATTGCTGGATGATCTTGCACCGCATATTTTGCGATTAGCAGAAAAAACCTGGGCCGCGTATCTGCGCGAAGAACAGCGCAGCGCCCGCACGATCGTGCTCAAGTTGAAGACCGCCGATTTTCAAACATTGAGCCGCAGCTATACGCCCGAGAGTCCTACCGAAACTCTTGACGATTTTCAGGCGATTGCCATGCAACTGCGTGAACGGGTCCAAATGCCTGATGGCACACGCTTTAGACTCGTCGGTATTGGCTTGGCAAATTTCATAGACAACAAGCAGATTAGTTCGCAACAAGGCTTGTTTAACTGATGTAGGAGCGAGTTCTACTCGCGAAAAACCTGCGACGAGGCATTTCGCGAGCAGAACTCGTTCCTACGTTCGACGTAGTCGCAGATCGGTCGCGCCTAAAGGCGCTCCTACCAAGACAAGGTAGAAGACCATGAATTTTGGTTAAAATAGTGCTTTCGACATCACTTCCAAACCCCCGGAGTTTTCATATGCCCTCTTTTGATATTGTTTCCGAAATCGACAAACACGAATTAACCAATGCCCTCGACACCGCCAATCGCGAGCTCGGTACCCGATTTGATTTCAAAGGCAGCGACGCCAGCTTTGACGTCGATGGCTTTGTGATTACCCAACGCGCGCCTAGTGATTTTCAACTAAAACAAATGCTCGACATACTGCGTGCCCGACTCATTGCCCGCGGCATTGACATTCGCTGCATGGAAGTGGGCGATGTCGAAACCAATCTAGCCGAAGCTCGCCAGAAGGTGACTATCAAACAAGGCATCGAACAAAAACTGGCCAAGAAAATCGTCGGCATTATTAAAGACGCCAAGCTGAAAGTAGAAGCCCAGATCAATGGCGAGAAACTTCGGGTCACCGCAAAAAAACGTGATGACTTGCAGGATGTAATGGCACTTCTGAAAAAATCAAATATCGAATTGCCACTGCAGTACGAAAATTTCCGGGATTGATGTGGGGCGCGGAAACACTTCATGTAAGAGTAGGAGCGAGCTCTGCTCGCGATAAACCTGCAACATTGCTTAACGTAGGAGCGAGTTCTACTCGCGAAAGAATCTGCGTCGAAGGTTCTTCGCGAGGCTGAAAAATGCTCCTGCATTTGACCAGACAGGCGTCTGTTAAAAGCCAGCACTCCTGCCGTCCATGGCAGTCGCGAGCTCGCTCCTACAAGTAGATATTATCTCTCGGTGCGTGAAACACACGCACCGAGCGAATCCATTATTTATTATTCTGCATCGCCTTGATAACCCGCGAATCTTGCTGGTTTTCTTTCAGCCACGTCATTGAACGATGCACGCGTGCATAGCCGCTTGGGTGATCATAGAACATGATTTCTTCGATATCACCGGGATGAATTTTTCGATATGTCGATAAGCGCATGGCGGCGGTGGCGAAACCGTGCGGCTCACCTGCAACCGCCAAGCCAAAGGCATCGGCCTCTGCCTCGGCTTGACGCACGATACTGTTATTTACCGGCGTCATTATGGTCATGAATAAGGTCAATAATGCCATTGCCAATGGCAGACCGGCAGGGTCACCTCGATCATCAATGCCCCAGCGAATACCGTAGCGTTTTATCAAACCATCAAAAGTAAAATGCACAAAAAACAAACCCGCGGTCAGCAGTAAAGTAATGTACACCACCAAACGCAGGGAGTGATTTAAGACGTAATGGCCCATTTCGTGACCCATCACGGCACGTATTTCTTCCGGCGATGTACGTTTGAGTAGATTGTCATTCAATGAAATGCGTGTAGTGCCCATCATGCCGGAGACATTGGCGCTGATTCGCGTGGTTTGTTTTGATGCATCGAACACATAAATATCATCAGCAGGGATTTGACTGGCGCGTGCCATCGACAACAAACTGTCGCGCAATTCACCGGAGGGCAATGTTTTATATTCGTTGAACAATGGCGAAATAAACACCGGTGCAATCATGGAAAAGAAGATAATGAATATGAAGGAAATTGCTCCGGTCCAGGCCCACCAGCTTTTACCGACACGCCTGACAGCCGCATAAATAATCGCCAATACCGGCGCACCCAGCAACAGACTCAGGCCCAGTCCCAACAGGGTTTCACCAAACCAGTCGATAAAGTTTTGCGTCGCTAGACCATAAGCATGCTCGCGGAAAAAGCCCATATAAATATTCCAGGGCAATGTCAGCACAAACATGGCGAGAAAATACATCGCGACATAAATGGCGGTATAAAGCCACGGCCTATGGCTGACTCGCTTCGCTACATCACGCATTCGCCGCGAAATGCCGCTGAAAAGTAAGAATGCTGCAATCACTATCAAGATCAATGTATCTACCACATCAAGATAATAGCCATTTTCAAAATAGGCATCTGATTTTTCTTTTTGTGCGTCGTTCAATACATTTAAGTAGGCATCGGTCGCCTTATCCACATTAAATTCCGGGCCAGGTCTTGCAACATCGGGAATAATTAAGCCCGGTGGCAATTCACGATCAACACCTGCTTTAGGCGTAGCGTCTGCAGCAATTGCAGAGGTATTCAAGCAGAATAATAAAAGCAAACTGGCGCAGCCGACGCGGATCAGGTTTCTCATAAAACATCCCTTTTTTGATTGCTTGATAAGAACAGCTTTAATCATAGACTGTCATGGGCCAAAAGACAGGGGCACGGGGATGTCTGGAGCTTGCCTACATATCTATCGTAGGAGCGAGCTCGCGACTGCCATGGACGGCAGGAGTGCTGGCTTTTAACAGACGCATGTCTGGTCAAATGCAGGAGCATTTTTCAGCCTCGCGAAGAACCCTCGACGCAGATTCTTTCGCGAGTAGAACTCGCTCCTACGTTAGGCAATGTCGCAGGTTTGTCGCGAGCAGAGCTCGCTCCTACATTGGACAGTATCGCAAGCCTTTCGCGAGTAGAACTCGCTCCTACGGGTTACGTTTCAAACGCTCGATGGTCTTTTGTTTTTCGTGCCAGATCTTATTCAGCCATGTCTGAAAACGATTGCGGTACTCGGCATCATTCTCATAATCGCCCACCATTTGCGGTGTGATTTCACGCTCGACTATATCAATCTGGATATGGCGAATACGACCCGCAAACAAATCGAATAATCCGGGCCTGCGGTCCGAATAAACTATCGTTACATCAAGAATCGATTTGATGCTGTCGCCCATCGTGTCAAGCACAAAGGCAATGCCACCGGCTTTGACTTTCAACAAGTCGGCGAACGGCGAAGCTTGCCGCTGATGCTTGGCCGCAGTAAAACGAGTACCTTCAACAAAATTCATGACCGATACCGGCTGAGATTTAAAGCGTTCGCAGGCTTTGCGGGTGGCTTCAATATCCTTGCCTTTTAATTGTGGATTTTTCTCGAGAAAGGCTTTGGAATAACGCTTCATGAAAGGGAAATCCAGCGCCCACCAAGCCAGACCTAAAAAAGGTACCCAAATCAATTGGTCTTTCAGGAAAAACTTAAGGAACGGAATACGGCGATTGAATATTTTCTGCAATACCGGAATATCAACCCAGCTTTGATGATTGCTGATAACCAGATACCAGCCCTCATATTTCAGTGATTCCAGCCCAGTCACGATAAATTTTGTTGGCGTAACTACATCGATTAACCAGCTATTGAAGGCAACCCAGTTCTCGGCAATCTTGATGAGAAAAATGGATAATGCTTTTCGAATCGCCCGAAAAGGCAATAGCCATTTCAGCAAGGCGATCAAAAACAGAAAAGAGGTTTGCAGCAAGGTGCTCAAGATCACCAGCAAGATGGATATAACGGCAAGTACCGGAGAAAAAAACTTCATCACTCACCTTTCAGAAATAATTTGGCTTGTTCCTGGCCATTGATGAGCCGGTATTTTCCGGCTTCCAGCGAGCCCAAATCCAGCGCGCCAATTTCGCTACGATGTAAATGCGCTACATGATTGCCAACAGCAGCAAACATGCGTCGAATTTGGTGATAGCGACCTTCAATAATCGTCAATTGAACCAACTGCTCAGATATTGGTTTCAATACGGCAGGCGCAAGCGGTGTGTGCTCGCTTTCGAGCATCATTTCGCCGCTGGCAAATAATTGGATCTCGTCGCCTCTCAACGGGTTTGCCAATGTCGCTTCATAAACTTTAGGCAATTTATTTTTCGGCGAAATAATACGGTGCAATAAGTCGCCATCATCCGTCATCAAAAGCAGACCGGTGGTTTCCTTGTCGAGGCGGCCAATCGGCGCCAGTAGCGGTTTGCGAATACGAAAACGATCGGGCAACAAGTCATAGACGAGACGACCTTTGTCTTTAGTTGAACAGGTATAACCAGCAGGTTTATGCAGCATTAGCAACATGCCTGCTTCCGGGTCCAGCACTTCTTCATCGACACGAATATTGTCGTGGGTGGGAACATCATCTGCGTAAAGAACGTCGCCTGAGGCATCGGTAATGCGACCTTCACGGAACATCGCGCCTACTTCCTTGCGACTGCCGTAACCCAGATTGGAAATATGTTTAACTAATTTCATTACTCAACGTGTCCGTGGTTTACTTTATTGCTGCAAATACTTTGAAGCCTTCTTGCGTAGCAAGCAAACTTACCCGCGAGAAATGTTTTTTCAGCCCGGCTTCGTAAGGCAGATGCCGATTGGCCACCATATAAAAACGTCCGTTAGGCTTTAGTGATTTGGCGGCGGCTTCAATAAACGCCTGCCCGACAGCCTGCACTTCGGCTGCCCCCTGATGAAACGGCGGATTACTGATAAGAAAATCGTAGGGCCCTTGTACTCCACGCGTTACATCATGCCAGCAATAATATAGCTCAACGCTTTTTTCAAATGCAGCCAAATTTAATTTCGCGCATTCCAATGCCCGCGCTTCGGCTTCATAGACATCCATTGCCTTGACGTTTTCACACTTGCTTAAAACCGTATGCGTCAAATACCCCAATCCAGCACCCAGATCGGCACCATGGCCAGCCAAATCTTTCGGCAAATACTCCGTCAATAATTGCGATGCGATATCGATCCGGTCCCAGGCGAAAATGCCCGGACGCGAAATAAAACCGGTGGATTCAATCATGCGTGGTGCATCTAACTTCAGCCAGTTTTGCAAAAGTGCTTCGTTGATATTTTTTTTATTGACCCAAAATACCCGACATTTATTTTTACTGGTCGATTGAAGATTGGGCGCCAGTTGCCGAAGATCATTCTCGCCGGATTTTGCGCCTGCACTGTTTTGTATGCTGACTACGACCAGACCATCTTCACTGACTTGCTGAAGTGCTTGTGCAAATAAGGCGCGCGTTTCATCGCGCTGCGGCGGTGGCAACACCAGCACGATTGGATAGGTTTTCCGAACATGTTGAATAATCGGCCAACCCGCACGTTCCAATTCATCGGCAAAGGGTTTGAAGCTTTGCTGGCAATCGATTTGTTCCGCTTTTATCTCCGCAGGAATCAAGCCGGAGCGGGCGCGTAAAAAAAGCGCCTGTTCGCGCCACGCAATTGCACCGGTCAGGAATGGATGCCATAAAGCGGTAAATGCGGGGGGTTCATCAGTCATGGCGCTGATTTTACCGCGATTGTGCGTATCTTGAAGAATACTGGCCAAATTCAGGCCTTTTCACGTTTAATAATGCAATCAAGAAGGCTTAAATTAACTTCACCTTTTAGGAGAAACCTCATGCGTCGCAGTCATCTGCTGATCAGTAGCGCTTTGCTCGTGCTGTTGCTGTCCTCGTGTAAAAAAGACGAGGCGGTTACGTCAGCCACTCCTGTCGCCGAACCGGAAATACCTGCCAAGACCGCTGATCCTGTGATTGAGACTGCCACTCCAGTTGTCGAAGCCTCTGTCGCGGAACCTGTAAATGCGGACTTCAGCGTGGAAAGTGTGCCAATTTCGAAGGCCGTGCTACCGCCCTTTCCTTTTTTCAAAACACCTGAAGGTCTGACCAACAATCTTGATGAAAAGGAAAGCATGGTCGGTTTTGATCGACATTTCTTCCTCGCAGGCAAGAAGCTGATCGCGGTCGAGGGCAAGCTTTATCACAATTTCATGAAGCTAAAAAATGATGATTCAAGGCGTCAATATTCGGAAATCGAGTTTCATCGCAATTATGAAAATGCCATCACCGCCCTGGGTGGAAGAAAAATTAGTACCACGCAATTCACCGATGAAGTATTGAAAGAAGCCGGTGGTCGCGATGCTGTCGAGAAGTATTGGCACAGCGTATCGCCAGTTCCAGACTACGAACATTATAGTTATTTGATTCGTACCCCCGACAAAGAATACTGGATTCATATTGCCACTGGCGCCATTCCTACCCATGGCTATGTCACCGTGCTCGAAAAAGAAGCCATGAAGCAGTCCGTCAGCTTTCTCGATGCCGGCGCCATGAAAAAAGCGCTGGACGCCGATGGTCATGTTGCTTTGTATATTAATTTTGATATCGATAAAGCCACACTGCGCCCGGACAGCCAGGCAGTGATGGATGAAATCAACAAACTACTCACAAACAATGCGAGCCTGAAACTTTCCATTGAAGGCCACACCGATAGCACCGGCGCGCCGGATCATAATCGTCAGCTTTCAACCGCACGCGCCCGTAGTGTTTTGGGTGCTCTAGTCGGCCTAGGGATTGATCCTGCACGTTTAAGCTCAAAAGGCTTCGGTCCTGACAAGCCCATTGCAGAAAATACCGATGAAGCCGGCCGGGCAAAAAACCGTCGCGTTGAACTTGTCAAAATGTAGAGACTAATTGTCTTCGTGAAATAAAAACGCCGCTTACTGCGGCGTTTTTTTTATTCCTGAACCGCCATACACATAGCCCACCATTAGCTGAACAAAATAAATTCATCGGTAAACTTTATTTTTGATCGACCGTTTTCCCTATCGTGTCACAAGAAAAATCACCGAAAAGGAAACCCATATGAAAAAATTAGTCATTGCTGCCATTACCCTATGCATCGGCTTTGCTGCAACTGCAGATGCCGCTCGTTACGATAGAGTCAAGCATCTCGGCAGCACCCGTTTAAGTCATGCTGAAAACGATCTTGACGTTCTGCGCTTTAATAACTGCAGAAAGGGTATTCATGCCATACAACTGCGCACGAGCCGTGGCCAAGTTGAGATCGAACGCCTGTGGGTACGTTATGCCAACGGCGAACGTGACAACTTGAATGTTCGCGATCGCATTTCAAAAAGTGGCGCAACCCGATGGATCGACCTGCGTGGCGGCAACCGTTGCGTAGAGGAAATCGGCATTATTGGTGACACCGAACGTAGCCGTGACTAGGCGCGTGTGGATGTTTGGGGCCGGTAATTATCGAATGCCCATCAAATCGACTTACAAGAAAACCTCGTCGCAATTGGGGAGGTTTTTATTTGGCTGCCATTAAGCCAATTTATCGCTTTAAGATGTTTCTGGCTTTATCCTAGACGTTCTGTCTGTTCTGGGAGAATCCAGATGCATCGCCCATTATGTGCTGCGATTTTTGTTTTCGGTTTTGGCTACAGCTTGACGGCAAACGCCGAAGCCCCGCCCCGCTTCCCACTACAAGCGATCTGGCATCAAAACATTAGCCAAGCGCCAGTGCATCCGCAATCGTCTTCCATGATTACCAGCCTGACCAATCTGGGTGGTTTTGGCTATGGTCGTATGCAAATCGATTTTGGCATGCGCATTGTGCGTGCGGCGCCTGCCGCACCAACGCGTTCGATTATCGGGTTCCCGAGTGCCAGCGAATACTATCTGCCCGATTGCGACGCAATCGGTTCGCTGATTCCGGTTCCTGCTAATTCGGCCATTGAAGGTTCTGCTAATCTCGCATGCGATAATAATAATGAAGATTGCCATCTTTTGGTGGTGCAAGATAATGTGCTTTATGAAACTTATCGGGCGAATGGATCTGGTAGCACAGGGTTACAGGCGCAATGTTTAATTACCTGGAAACTTGATCGCATTTATCCAGACAATGGCCGTGGTGAACATTGCAGCAGTGCCGATGCCGCAGGCTTTCCGATTGCGCCACTTTTATTCAATGCAGATGAAGTGTATGCCGCAACGCAAATTACCGATGGCGATTTAGGCCATGCCATTCGTTTTATTTTACCGAACCCGCGAATGGCATCGAACGAGCCGCCACCCAATAGCACGCGTCGCACTCCGGTTTATGTGCATCCCGCTAGTCATGCCGGCGGGCCAAGCGGGCCTATCAGCACGGTGCCTTATGGCTCGCGCATGCGCTTGCGCGCTGATTTTCCGGTAAATTTATATAACCCGGCGGCACAGGTTATTTTACGTACCATGCAGCGCTACGGGATCGTACTTTCCGATGGCGGCAATATTGCACTGACGGCCGAAGACGATATTTACACCACACATAAATGGACTGAACTGAATATTAGCTCGCGCGTTTTTGACCAAGCGGTTCCGGGCACGCCTGTGCGCGTACAGGATTTTTCTGTGCTTGATACCGGTGATCGCATTATCGAAACCTACGACTGCGTTCGCAATGCCGAGCCCGCCTTAATCATCCCAAAAAATTTAACAGCACGTATTTCGCAACGTCGTTACGGGCCGAAAATTATTAATTTAAGCTGGCAAGACGGCACTGCAAAAGTTGATATTTATCGTGACGGTGTCTTTCGTGCCAGTGTCAATAACACTGGCAGCTATTCTGAAAAACCAGGCGCAAATATTCGGCCAAGTTATGTGGTTTGCAACTTCGACACCAACAATTGCTCGAACGCAGTGATCGCTATGCCGGATAGGTATAACGACCCTCCCCGCCCTAGACCGCAGTAAGACTATGCTTAAATTGCGAGTTTGATGCATTCCTTCACGGCATTGTTTTTGCGAGGTTTTGATATTAGTCTGTCTGATGTTTACTGGCAGGGCCTACTTCCATGAAGTTACTGCATATCTCGTACAAACTATTCGCCGCAATAGCATTCATGGCTGCGACACTCTACTTTTCACGGCCTTCGCCAAACTCAGAAACTTCACCACCACCAACGGCTCCCGCCCAAGGCGTTGATGGTTGGGTCTATGATCAATATCCAAACTTTGTACCACTACCGCGTTTGATCAAACCCAGAAAAGGCGAGCTGCCGCCGCAATATCGGGTGTCGCTAGCCTCACCCTTTTCAGTTAATTGTGAAGGCGCAACGCAAACCGGCACTTCCTATGTGAATGCTGAAGTTGAGCCATCAGTTGCGGTCAATCCAGTTAATCAAGACAACTTAATTGGCGCATGGCAACAAGATCGTTGGTCAAACGGCGGCTCACATGGTATTGCCGGCAGCATTTCGTTTAATGGTGGCAAAACCTGGAGTCAAAGCTTGGTACCGTTTTCCCGCTGCAGTGGTGGCAATGCGTTCAATGGCGGAAATTATGAGCGCGCCACCGATCCTTGGATTAGTTTTTCACCCAATGGAACTGCTCACCAAATGGCCCTGGGCTTCAATAAAACATCCGGCACCCAAAACGCGATGTTGGCGAGCCGCTCTGTCGATGGCGGCATGACTTGGAGTAATCCGGCAGCACTTATTCTGGATGTTGATGGAGTCGCTTTTTTCAATGATAAAAATGCAATTACTGCCGACCCGACTAATTCAAACTATGTCTATGCCGTGTGGGATCGTCTAGCTACCAACGGTAATGGCCCCACCTATTTCGCCCGCAGCATTAATGGCGGCCTAAGCTGGGAAACAGCAAAAATAATTTACAACCCCGGCGGCACCGGACAAACCATTGGCAATGTTATTGCTGTGCTGCCGGACGGCACCTTGATAGACCTGTTAACTAAAATTGTGACAGTCGCTGGCAGCGACATCACCACGCTTGAAGTCATTCGCTCAACCGATAAAGGCATTACCTGGTCGCAACCGTTCTTGATTTCTAACTTGCTGGCGATTGGCACCCGTGACCCCGAAACCGGCACTAATGTTCGTGATGGCTCGATCTTGGGACAGATCTCGGTTGGCCCTGACGGCAAACTCTATATGGTCTGGCAAGACTCGCGCTTTAGTGGCGGGGTCCGTGACGGCATTGCATTTTCGCAATCTTCTGATGGCGGCTTTACTTGGTCCACACCCACTCGCATCAATGCCGATCCGAATGTGCAAGCCATGATCCCGACCGTGCATGTCCGTGCCGACGGTATTATTGGTGTGAGCTATTACGATTTACGCAGCAATACGGCAGACCCCGGCACATTGCTGACCGATTATTGGCTTGCCACTTCCAGCGATGGTATTACTTGGAGTGAAAGCCGCATTACCGACGCCTTTGATCTTGCTACCGCGCCTTTTGCTGGCGGCTATTTTATGGGGGATTACCAGGGCTTGGTCAGTAGTTATAATGTTTTCATTCCTTTTTTTGTAAAAACCAATAGCGGTGATTTCAACAATCGTACCGACGTATTTGCAGCACCTGCTATTTTTAAACCTGTGAGCAAATCGTTTGTTGCTAGCTCTTACACTGCTACGAAAAGCGCCTCGCAAGCACAACGTGTGCATGAAAATATTCAACGTGTAAAACAACAGCGAATTAATCGATTGCGCGGCACACTAATTCCGGAACATAGCGGCATACGGTAATCCGTGTGGATAAATCGCCACCCTCACCCTGCATCCGCAATTGCTGTCTGGACGAAAACGATGTCTGCATGGGCTGTGGTCGCCATATCAATGAAATCCTGGCTTGGCATCAAGCCACTGGCGACGAGTGGGATGACATTATTGCCATTGCACTGCAAAGGTTGAAGGAAAGAGCAGACCGTTATCGCAAATAAATACGTGGTGACATTTACTTTCATCGGTAAATCCCATAAGAATAGCCATCGTTTGAAAGCGGGCGCTCTATGACACAAAACTATTTGCAACTGCGCACGACCCTGGCCTATGCAAAAGGCGCTTACACGGTCGAGATAAAAATTGGCAGCCAACGTCGCCCCGCCAATGTATTGCTCGATAGTGGCAGCAGTACCCTGGTGGTTTTGCCGCAAGCTTATGACCCATCACACGACCAAAACCTGAGTGCTACCAGCTTGGCGCAATCAATCGCCTACGGCATTGGTACTTGGGCTGGGCCGGTGCTTAAAACCGAAATAGCGTTTGGTGATCATCGCCATGCGCGAATACTACCCGATGCCGAAATTGCGGTAATAGAAAGTTCGGCACAAAACTTTCGCGATGCGGATGGTTTGCTGGGTCTGGCTTATCGAAAACTGGATAAGGCACACGATGTTACCGCCTTGCTAACCGAGAAAAAAATCGAACCCCACCACACTTGGCCTTGGCCGTTTCAAACCAAAGAATCGGCCGATTTATCCGCTTTCAAAACTCAATTGCGCGACCAACCACTGGTTAACTTGACGCCATGTTTTAGCGCGCTTGAAGAAGAAGGCATTATTTCAGATAAATTTTCTCTGCTCATTAAACGTGCACTGGTACATGTGCTTGATGACAGCGCAACGCCCGAGCAACTTGCCGCTGATCCGCTCAATGAAGGCGTGCTGGTGCTCGGCGGCGGTGAAGAATGCCAGTCGCTATACGAAGGCGGCTTTGAAACTGTAAGAATAGTGCATGACCTTTACTACAACGCCAATTTAATCGCCGTCCAGGTTGGTGATAAGCCAAGAATACCTGCCCCGGCTTTGTTAGAAAAATATCAATCGGCTTATGCCAGTAACGCTATTTTTGATACCGGGAGCAGCTTTCTGGTATTGGAAGCCTCGATCTATGACGCCGTACTTGCTGACTTTGCTGAATACGATAAAAGTTTCCCTTATTTAATCGCACGCTTTCAAAAAAGCTTTCAAAAAGAACATGGACTTCCAAACGACAGTATCAAAACACATGACTGGCCGAAACTGCATTTTCATCTTGAATCACCCTCGGGCGATGAAGTCACTTTTAGCTGCTCGCCGGGCAATTACTGGCAGCATAATGCTTATCATGCAGGCGAGTGTTTTTTTCTTTTGATGCGACAAATGCCCAAGTGGCCGAATCAAAGCATCCTGGGCTTGCCACTAATGAGTGGGCATTATTGTGTCTTCGACCGTCGTACCGACGGTGATGGCGTTTTACGACTTGCCAAAGCGAAAGAAGACTAGTGCAAACTTTTGAAACAGCACGTTTATTGATGCGGCCACTACAACCTGAAGATGAAGCATTTTATTGCACTTGCTACACCGATCCGGTGTTGATGCAGCATATTGGCGAGCCGCTTAGTCGTGAGGCGGCCTTGCGTAGTTTTGCGGCGACGCTGAAGATTACTACGGCAACTCCTGCTCGTCGTTACACGTGGGTGATGCAGGAAAAAAAATCTAATGCTTGCGTGGGGCTGCTGGCACTTATAGCTGATAAAAATAAATCTGTGTCCGGGAATGCAGAGCTTGGAAATATAATGCTTACTGAATTTCAAAACCAAGGATTTACGGTTGAAGCCCTGAGTCAATTAGTGGATATTGTGTTTAGCACCACTCCGCTTTCAGGTGTCTTTGCAAATCATAGAATCCAAAACAGCGCAGTGAATCGAGTGATGAAAAAATTAGGTTTCTTACATGACATGAGTGTTTCACAAGAAATTTCCAAAGGTCGCTGGAATTTATCACGGAATCATTGGCAGGCACTTAGGCTCAAACCCAATTCAATATGATTACAATTGCCGCAAAGTTCCGATAAGGTAAGCGCTTAATAGAAGCAGGCTAATGGGGGCAGCCAAATTATATGAATAATTCTGGAAGTATTGTTTGCGTTGGCACCGGGATGATGCTCGGTGCACATATTAGTCCCCGTTCGCGTAGCTATATCGAACAGGCCGATGTGGTGTTTGCTGCCGTCTCAGACCCGGTCGTTGAACTGTGGCTGCAGGAAATGCATGCGGACGTTCGCAGCCTGCAGCCGTATTATGGTGAAGGAAAATCCCGTCACGAGACCTATCGGGAAATGATCGAAGCCATGATGCTTGAAGTCCGCGCCGGTAAACGCGTATGCGGCGCGTTTTATGGCCACCCGGGCGTCTTTGCTTTTGCGCCGCACAAAGTGATCGAACAAGCGCGCGTTGAAGGATTCACCGCGCACATGGAACCGGGCATTTCGGCAGAAGATTGTTTGTATGCAGATCTAGGCATTGACCCGGGACGTTTGGGCTGCCAGCACTATGAGGCTAGCCAATTTATGTTTTATCGCCGCCAAATTGACCCATCGGCCTATTTGGTCCTTTGGCAAGTCGGCATTGCTGGTGATCGCTCATTCAAGCGCTACGCCACTGAACCTGCCTATCGCCAATTATTAATTGAGCTGCTTGCAGAACACTACCCCTTGGCTCACGAAGTGATCGTGTATGAAGCTGCCACCCTGCCCATCAGTACGCCACGCATGCAAAAACTGGCGTTAAGCGAGCTGGCTAACGCTACGCTGTATCTGCAATCGACACTGGTGGTTCCGCCAAGCCAAGCCATGCAGAGAAACGAATCTATGCTTGCCCGCATCGAAGCACTCGATCGTGTGTTAAATTCCACTTCAACCGTAACACCCACTCACCAATAGTAAGGAGTCGAAAATGTCGAATGTTATTCAATTTCTTGAGTCAATGGGCAAAGATGCCGCGCTCGGCAATATGTCGCCGGAGCAATACGCCGCCACTGTAAAAGCGTTGGGTGTAGATGATGTAGCACAGCATGCGCTGCTTAATCGTGATCAAAATGCGCTTAATAACTCCATTGGAGCATACAAGAAAATGATGATGCTTCTGGTTCCCGCAGAAGATGATGAAGGCGAAGGTAAAGGCAAGGACGATGATGATAAGAAAGAAGAAGAAATCTCAGTAAACTAGTCGTCACCGAGGGCAATAATATGTTGTTGCACGACCGCAAGGTACTAAACGGGCTAATTTTCATATGCCTGTGCGTGCTTTCATCTATTGCCCTCTCTTCACCTGAATTTGAGAAACAACTTAAACAAGCAGACAGCCTTCGCAGTTCTGATCCCGCGCAATTTAACAAGATGCTTCAACAACTAGACACGACGGCTACAACCGCAACTACTGCTCAGCTTGAACAACTGCGCTATTTACAGGCCTACCGTTTAGCTTACAGCGGGCAATACAATTTAGCCATTCAAAAAGCCACTGCAATTTTCGAGCAAACCAAAAATATCCCATTAAAATATCGTGCTGGCTTGTTGATTACAAATAGTCATGCAGTCACACGGAATTTCGGAGCTGGCTTTTCTTCTCTCGACAAAACATTACTGCTTCAAAGTCAAATTACAGATCGACAGTTACGCCATGACGGTTTTACTGTTGCGGGTCTACTTTACAATCAAGTTGGTCAATACGAATTAGGCAAGCATTACGCAAAATTAGTACTGTCTGACAATCCGACACCAAGATCACGCTGCTTTTCTGAACATTTACAACTTGAATCCCTGTACAACTTAAATGTACTGCCTGTAGATGATGCCGAAATTGAAGCCATGATTAGTTCATGCACAGATCACGGCGAAGTACTCATGGCAAACTTATCTCGTGACTACCTTGCCCGCAAATTGAACGCCGAAGGCAAGACGAAAAAAGCAATTGCGCTACTCGAACTACATTTAACAGAAACAGAATTGACCAATTACGCAATCTTAACTAGCGAAGTACATTCACTACTTGCTGAATACAAATTAAAGCTGGGTGACATTGCACAAGCTGAGCAGCATGCCGACATTGTCGTAAAACAAAGTGAATCGGTACCCTTCTCACTTCCACTCGTCGTCGCCGAAAAAACCCTCTACGAAATTGCTTTACGCCGTAAAGATAATGTCTCCGCGCTTGAACATTATCGAAAATATGCCGAGGCCGACAAGGCGTATCTCAACGACGTAAAAGCACGAGAGCTAGCTTATCAACTCGTAAAACATGAAACCCAGCAAAAAAGTCAAACCATCGCTTTACTCAACAAAAAGAACCGTGTTCTTGAGCTCGAACAAACCGTTGCAAAGCAAAAAGCACATTACAGTGCAGTATTTTTCGTCTTGCTTGCCATATTTATGGCACTGCTAGTGCTTTGGGCCTACCGCACCAAACGTATGCAGATGGCGTTCCGCCGACTCGCTGAAACCGATACGCTGACGGCCATCAGCAATCGTGATCACTTTAATAAAAATGTTGAGCATGCCTTGGCCGAAGCGGATAAAAAGGATGAGCAACTTGGCATGATCATGTTTGATCTGGATAATTTCAAATCGATCAATGATCGTTACGGGCATTCTACTGGTGACTGGGTATTGAAGCGTGTCATCGAAGTTATCAAGCCCATTTGCCGCAAACAAGATTGCATTGGCAGAGTGGGCGGTGAAGAGTTTGCCGTTCTATTGCGAGCCAGCGATTTGCAAAGTGCGGCCACAATGGCCGAGCGCTTTCGCGAACATATTGCAAATATCGACACTCGCGAAACCGGCCATTCGTTTACTGCGACCGCCAGTTTTGGTGTGACGACAACCCAACAGTCAGGCTATGTCTTTGACACTTTACTATGCCAAGCCGACGAAGCGCTTTATCAGTCCAAGCGCGAAGGCCGCGATCGGGTGAGCACTTACGACCGTTTGAAATGTGCCGCCGATATCACTGCAGAAGCCGCGATTGGTCTGTAAATCGTAGCGCTCAAGGCATGAAGCCCTGCTAAAATAAGGCATCACCTTACACTTGAGATTCCAATCATGAGCGACACGCCTCCAGACCGTCTAGCAGTAAACCCGAAAAGCCCTTTCTACGATGCCGCTGTTCTTGCACGCGGCGTGGGTATTGTTTTCAAAGGCGAAGAACGTCATAACGTCGAAGAATATTGCCTGAGTGAAGGCTGGGTGCGTCTGCCATTCGGCAAAACGCTTGACCGTCGTGGTAATGCCATCACCATGAAGGTGACTGGCGAAGTCGTGGCTTATTTTCTTGATACTGCCGAAAAGAAATAATCATGGCAGGCCAAGGCAATTCAACTCGCGCAATCTATTACGCACTGGCTGCTAATCTTGGTATTTTCGTCGCCAAACTTGCCGCGGCGCTGTTTACCGGTTCCGGCGCAATGCTTGCCGAAGCGGTGCATTCATTAGCCGACTGCGGCAATCAGGGTCTTCTATTACTCGGCATGAGACGGGCAAAACTGCCGCCCACACCTGACTTTCCTTTAGGTTATGGCAAAGAAACTTATTTTTGGTCATTTTTAGTGGCATTGATGTTGTTTTCGGTTGGCGGTGCGTTTTCTGTTTATGAAGGTTTGCATAAACTGGGGCACCCGGAACCTTTGGAAAAACCATGGCTCGCCATTGGTGTTCTGGTTTTTAGTATCGTGCTTGAATGGCTTTCACTACGCGCCTGCCTGCAAGAAATTAATCAGGTCCGCGAGAAAAACTCGCTATGGCATTGGTTCAAGGAGAGTCGAAATAGTGAAATGATTGTGCTCTTTGGCGAACAACTCGCCGCACTGTTGGGCTTGGCCTTTGCCTTGGCTGCTATTGGGCTGAGCATGGTCACCGGCAACCCCATTTACGATGCCATCGGCACGGTTGGTATTGGTGTTTTACTGATCGTCATCGCAATTTTTGTCGCGGTTGAAATCAAGGCATTGTTAATCGGCCAAAGTGCAGCCCCCGCGAGACGTAAAGAAATTGAAGACTATCTACGCTCGCATCCCGACACCATGGAAATTCATAATGTGATTACCCTGCAACTCGGCCCAGAAATTATGGTGTCGGTAAAAGTCGGCATGGACCCGGAACTGCGCGCCGCAGATTTAATAACGCAAATCAATAAAATTGAAGTGGAAATGCGGCAGAAATTTCCCGAAATTAAATGGCTGTTTTTCGAGCCCGACCTATACGCCTGATTTGAACGTAGCCCGGGTCACGCCCCACCGACCCGGGGTTTTACATTGAATGCGATTGTCGTTTTTTAAAATGATTTTCCAGCAAGAACATTATCTTAAAGACTATGAAG
>JAYSQD010000016.1:0-52007 GCA_043721835.1 Arenimonas sp.
CGCCCGCAAGCGGCCTCCTACAGGCAAGCTCGTAACAAGATTTAACTATACTGTAAGGCCTCTATATCGCGGCTTTGAGCGCATTTTTGGTGCTCGTACTGTGCTTTGGTTCACGGCCTTGGCAATCGGCATTGACGCAACCCATCCTCACGGCCAAACTTCGGTTATATTCCGAGTGTCGATCACGGCACCAAAGTTTTTGGGGACTGCGTTAATGAATGCCAATACGGTCTGTTTTTCAGGGTTTTCGCGAGAAGACGAGGTTCAAGTGCTGTCGGCATTTGACCAAGCCAATATGCGTCTGGCCAAACGCTGGGCCGCCACAAACGAGAAAGAAGCCGAATTGATAGTCATCGATATGGACACCGTTTACGGCCATATGACCTGGCTTAAGGCCAATAACGACGGCAAAATTACCGCCGCCGTGACAACGTCTGATCGAGCTGAATCTGACCACATACTGCCGCGCCCCGTCACATTGCAAAGCTTGGTCAATTTACTGGGATTGCTTTCCGATCAGACACCGAGCGCAACTCCCATTGCACGCACAACAGGGCAACAAGTAGCGGTCACTCCTGAAATGTTGAATGCGCGTAGCACGGGGCAACAGGCCGTTTTCACCACCTCCGAGCCGACAATTCGCAGCATTGGCACCCAGCCTGCGGTCACCGCCGAAATTCCTGCTATTGCGCCACGATTGACCACCGGAACCCAGGCCGCGATGCCCAATTTCGGGCCCAAAGCACTCAAATTACTCGATTTCCTGAAGCCCAACGTATTGGGCGGCCCAGTCAAAATCCAGCTAAACGATGCGCCGCTTTTAGTGATTGATCCTGTCAGCCAAACCTATCTGGGCAGCACGTCGCTCAAACCCTACACTGCTTATGGCATGGCAACCCTGACCGAATCGGACTTCATCGCCATTGATGACGACGAATTCAAACAACTGAGCAAACAATTGGGCGGCGCGCAGCCCTTGGCACGACTTTCCTGGCTCGCGGGCTTGGTTGGCGGCCATGGTCAACTACTGCCCGCCTACAATCCCAATAGTTTGTTCAAACTTAGCAAATGGCCACAAACCGAGCGTGAATTTCCTAAACATTTCCGTATTGCCACTGTCATGATGAAAGGTCCAGCCAAACTTACCGATATTGCCGAACAATCGGGTTCAAGCCTTGCCGATGTCACCGACTTTGTGAACGCCAACTTGATAAGCGGCCACGCTAGCGCCTGAATCAGGTGATTTAAAGGGCTTTTAACTTGCCCTCTCGACAAGGGCGCGGGACAATTCACGCATACGCGAAACCCTGAAGAAACTATTTAATGAACGCCGAGCATTATCCCTATTTGTCGAAAATTACCGTTCCGGCGGATTTACGACAATTTTCTGACAGCGAATTACCCGCTATTGCCGATGAACTGCGTGCTTATCTCATCGAAACCGTCAGCACAGTTGGTGGGCATTTTGGTGCGGGCCTCGGCGTTATCGAACTCACCGTTGCATTGCATTATTTATACAACACACCCGACGATAGAATTGTTTGGGATGTTGGCCATCAATGTTATCCGCACAAAATTTTGACTGGTCGTCGCGACACCATGCACACCGTCAAGAAAAAAGATGGCATTGCACCTTTTCCAAAACGTGATGAAAGTGAATTTGATACTTTCGGTGTCGGCCATTCTTCCACTTCCATTTCTGCTGCGCTCGGCATGGCGATTGCCTTGCAACGCAGTGGCGATGACCGCCAAGTAGTCGCGATTATTGGTGATGGTGCAATGACCGCGGGCATGGCCTATGAAGCCTTGAATCATGCTGGCGGCATGGACCCCGAACCGAATATTTTAGTTATCTTGAATGACAATCGGATGTCGATTTCGGAAAACGTTGGCGGGCTGACAAAAATGCTCGGGCGCTTGATGAGCAGCCCTACCATGAATGCCGTGCGCGAAGGTGGTAAAAAAATTCTTGGCGACAAACGCAAAAATCCGACTGCGCGTTTTGTCCGCCGCTGGGAAGAACACTGGAAAGGCATGTTTGTGCCATCGACTTTATTTGAAGAAATGGGTTTTCATTATTCCGGCCCCGTTGATGGCAACGATATCAATGCACTGGTCAAATCATTACGCACCATGCGCACGCTGAAAGGCCCGCAATTGCTGCATGTCATCACTACCAAAGGTAAAGGTTACGATCTGGCTGAAGGCGATCAAATCGAATATCACGCGGTGTCACCGTTTGATCCAACGATCGGAATCGTGAAAAAAAATACGCCAAGCAAACCGACCTACACGCAAATATTTGGCGATTGGCTATGCGACATGGCCGCCAGTGATGAAAAATGTTTAGGTATCACGCCCGCCATGCGCGAAGGTTCTGGTTTAGTACGTTTTTCACAGGAATATCCGGCGCGTTATTTCGATACCGCCATCGCCGAACAGCATGCCGTTACTTTTGCCGCCGGTATGGCTTGCGAGGGTGGCAAACCCGTTGTCGCGATTTATTCCAGTTTTTTGCAACGTGCTTACGACCAATTGATTCACGACGTTGCGCTGCAAAATCTCGATGTATTGTTTGCGATTGATCGCGCCGGTGTTGTCGGCCCCGACGGTGCAACCCACGCCGGTAGTTTTGATTTAAGTTTTTTGCGCTGCATTCCTAATATGGTGGTGATGGCGCCGAGCGACGAAAACGAATGTCGTCTAATGTTAAGCACCGGCTATCAATACAAAGGTCCGGCGGCTGTGCGTTATCCGCGTGGTTCAGGCACTGGTATTGCGGTACAAAATAATCTCGACAGCTTGCCAATTGGCAAAGCCGAATTACGTTCAAAAGGTTCGCGTGTTGCCTTGCTCGCCTTTGGCGCTGTATTACCTGCAGCCGAGCAAGTCGCCAATGAATTAGGGTTTACCGTCGTGAATATGCGCTTCGTTAAACCTCTCGACCGCAGCATGATTCTGGAACTGGCAAAAACTCACGACGCCTTTGTCACACTGGAAGACAACGTCATTATGGGCGGCGCCGGTTCTGCGATTGCAGAACTTTTATCGGCAGAAAATATATTGCTACCGATTATGCATTTGGGTTTGCCAGATACTTACCAGGAACATGCGAGTCGCGAACAATTACTGGCCGAAGCAGGGCTGGATGTTGCTTCGATTCGTATTGCGATTTTGAAACGCTGGCCATTACTGGCAAATACAAACACGGTGAAAACAGCCGCAGGTTGACTTTTCGTAGGAGCGGTGTGAGCCGCGAAAAACCTGCGACAATCTTTACTGTAGGAGCGGTGTCAGCCGCGAAAAACCTGCGGCGCACTTTCCGTAGGAAGCCTATACATCATGCATTATCTGAAACAATATCGCAGATTTTTCGCGGCTCACACCGCTCCTACTAAAATTTCATGCACTGCCCGATCGTCACGCGATCACGCCGCTCCAAATCCTGCACAGTTTCAACTCTAATAAATCCGGCCTCGGAAAATAATATGCGAACCGCTTCGCCCTGATCAAATCCATGTTCAATCATCAGCGATGCATCTGGCAAACTATATTGCTGCGCTTGCGAAATGATCCAACGAATATCGTCAAGACCGTCCGCGCCCGATGCCAGCGCTGTCAGCGGTTCAAAACGGACATCGCCTTGCGATAAATGCGGATCTTGATCAGGAATATATGGCGGGTTACAGACAATCAAATCGAATTTTTTATTTGCTAACCCAGAAAACCAATCGCTTTCAATAAATTCGACTTGCAGATTATTTTTACGTGAATTTTCGCGGGCTACTTGCAGAGCTGCGGCACTTTTATCGACAGCAATTACTTCTGCATTTTTGCATTCGCTGGCAATCGCCAAGGCAATGGCACCGGTGCCCGTGCCTAAATCGAGTATGCGAAGTTTTTTATCCTTTGAACATTTTGATATCGCCAATTCAACCAGTAATTCCGTCTCGGGCCGTGGAATTAGAGTGTCGGCCGTTACTGCAAGATCAAGCGTCCAGAATCCGCGGGAGCCGACAATATGGGCTATCGGTTCGCCTGTCATTCGTCGTTTCAGTAATTCGGCAAATTTTTCTTGCATCTGCAAGGGTAATTCATCATCACCATGCGCAAGAAACCAGGCACTATTTTTTTGCAGCACGAATCCGAGTAAGAGCTCGGCATCGAAGCGTGGCGTTTCTGATACAAGCTTTGAACTTGCATCACGAAGCAAGGCCGTAATCGTCGTCATTAAGCCGTTAGCAGGTGAATGGCTTCGACCAGGCTAGCGCAAATAAAACCGCCAAGAAAAAACAGGTACGAGAGGCGTAGAAATCGATATTTGAAATGCGCCAGATAATAACCAATCGCGTAAACATCTTTCGCCATGGTTTCGTAAACCGAACCATCAGCCTTCAAGGCTTCAGAAATTTCTTCAAGAAAACGATCACGCGGCAGTTCGGCAAAATGTCCGAAAAACATCAGATTGAATTGCGGCGGCAGATCGCCGGAACCAATGCGCAATGGCCGGTACTTGGGTAACACCGCGATAATGGCGAGTAGCAAGGCAATCAATATAAATACAGCCAATGTCAGCATGGCAGTGCGTAAATCAGGATCTTTCAAGTTGGCCAGAATCATCGTTAATACAATCGAAGAAACAGTAATCAGAATATTGGCTTTGTTATCGGCCATTACCGATAACTGGACATGATGTTGCTGCATGGTCCGCAGCATATTGTCGCTCGTGTTCCGCTCGGGGATGGCAGCAAAAGCGTCTTCTATTTTCTGGTTTTCGGTTTGCGGGTTTGTTGTCATGGTTATCATCGCGGCACCTTGGTACCGCGATGATAACTTGCAATCTGCCTATGTTGCTTGTGACTTCAAAACCTTTATCCCGCGATCACTTAATATCGTAGCGGTCCAGGTTCATTACCTTGACCCAGGCTTTCACGAAATCGCCTACAAATATCTTATTGGAATCGCTGGACGCATACACTTCAGCCAGAGCCCGCAGCTGCGAGTTCGAACCAAACACAAGGTCCACCACCGTACCGGTACGCCTGAGCTGGCGGCTCGTGCGGTCAAGACCGTGAAGGATGCCGTCGGCTTCTGATTTTTCCCAAATGATCCCCATGTCGAGCAGATTGACGAAGAAATCGTTTGTCAGCTCGTCGCAGCGGTCACTGAAGATGCCATGTTTGGCCTGACCAAAATTCGTACCAAGCACACGCAGACCTCCGATCAGCACGGTCATTTCCGGTCCGGACAAGGTCAGCAGGTTTGCACGGTCGATCAGCAATTCGGCAACCGCAGTTTCATGGCCTTTGCGAACGTAGTTGCGGAAACCATCGGCCTTCGGCTCCAGCGGAGCAAAGGAATGGGCATCGGTTTGCTCTTGCGTAGCATCGGTACGACCCGGCGAGAAAGAAACTTTCACATCGTGGCCGGCTTTCTTCGCCGCCGCTTCAACCGCCGCGGTGCCGCCGAGCACGATCAGGTCTGCCATCGACACTTTCTTGCCACCCGTTTGTGCGTCGTTGAATTCCTTCTGGATCGATTCAAGTTTCGACAATACTTTGGCCAGTTCGGCTGGTTGGTTCACTTCCCAGTCTTTCTGCGGTGCAAGACGAATACGTGCGCCGTTGGCACCACCGCGCTTGTCGCTGCCGCGGAAGGTCGAGGCCGAAGCCCAGGCGGTCGTGACCAGTTGCGATGTCGTCAGGCCAGAGGAGAGCAATTTGGTTTTCAGCGCTGCTATATCCGCATCATTGATAATCGCGTAATCCAGGGCCGGAACACGGTCCTGCCAAAGTAATTCTTCTTTCGGCACCAAAGGACCCAAATAACGGTCAATCGGGCCCATGTCGCGATGGGTCAGCTTGAACCAGGCGCGTGCAAACGCGTCGGCGAATTCCTGCGGATTCTGATGGAAGTGGCGTGAAATCTTTTCGTAGGCCGGATCCATACGCAAGGACAAATCGGCCGTGGTCATCATCGGTGGATGTTTTATGGAGGGGTTATGCGCGTCCGGAATCATGTCTTCGGGCTTGGTGTTTTTCGGTTTCCATTGATGCGCACCGGCCGGGCTCTTGGTCAGTTCCCACTCGTACCCGAACAGCATGTCGAAGTAACCCATGTCCCAGGTCGTTGGGTTCGGCTTCCAGGCGCCCTCGATACCACTGGTGATGGTGTGCGCACCGAAGCCCGATTCGTATTTGTTTATCCAACCGAAACCTTGATTTTCGATGCTCGCGCCTTCGGGTTCGACGCCCACCAAAGCGGCATCTCCTGCACCGTGGGCCTTTCCGAAGGTATGGCCGCCGGCGACTAACGCTACGGTTTCATAATCGTTCATCGCCATCCGCGCAAAAGTCTCGCGCACATCGCGACCCGAGCCAATCGGATCGGGATTACCGTCAGGTCCTTGTGGATTGACGTAAATCAAGCCCATCTGCACGGCGCCCAAAGGATCGGCCAAATCACGCTCGCCGGAATAACGGCCATTGGGTTTGTCGCTAGTGGCGAGCCATTCGTTTTCCGGACCCCAGAAAATATCTTCCGACGGCTCCCAAACATCGGGACGACCGCCGCCGAAGCCGAAGGTCTTGAAGCCCATGGATTCGAGTGCGACGTTGCCGGTCAGGATGAACAAATCGGCCCAGGAGAGTTTGCGACCGTACTTAGCCTTAATCGGCCACAGCAAGCGGCGCGCTTTGTCGAGATTGCCGTTATCGGGCCAGCTGTTCAGTGGCGCGAAACGCTGTTCGCCGCTGCCGCTGCCGCCGCGACCATCGGTCGTGCGATAGGTGCCGGCAGCATGCCAAGCCATGCGGATAAAGAATGGGCCGTAATGTCCGTAGTCGGCGGGCCACCAAGGCTGGGAATCGGTCATCAGTCCGTTCAGATCCTTGATCACCGCGTCCAGGTCGAGCGTTTTGAACTCTTCAGCGTACTTGAACTCGTCGCCCATCGGATTGGATTTGGCCGATTGCTGGTGCAGGATTTTCAGGTTTAGCTGCTCGGGCCACCAGCCTGCGTTCGATGGGGCGTTGGCTCGGGCGTGCGGGAACGGGCATTTGGATTCAGCGTTCATGGTTGTTCTCCTTTGGGCGTGTGCTTGTGACTGCTTTGTTCGGTGATATAGCGTGCAAGGATGTTTGTACACCGACATGGGCATTGAATTCTATTCAATGTGCGTGAAGTTTGCCCTAGCCATCGTAATTAATAAAATTGATTGTTATGATTAAATCAATAGCTTTTAACTATCGAAAAAATTTCCATGAATTTGCGTGATTTGCGGTACCTCATAGCCCTTGCCGACCTCGGTCATTTTGGTCGCGCAGCCGAGCATTGCCATGTCAGCCAGCCTACGCTCTCTACCCAGATAAAAAAACTGGAAGACGAGCTTGGCGTGCAATTAATCGAACGCTCACCGCGCCAAGTCATGCTGACACCGGCGGGCAGCGACATCGTCGCCCGGGCGCGCCGCGTATTGGCGGAAGTCGATCAAATGCGCGAAACCGCAAGACGCACAGCCGACCCCGAAGCCGGCAGCGTGCGGTTCGGCATCTTCCCTACTCTCGCACCGTATTTACTACCGCATGTGGTGCCCAATATTCGTGCGCGATTTCCAAGGCTCGAACTATTACTGGTCGAAGAAAAAACCGAAACCATTCTGCAAATGTTGCGCGAAGGCCGACTCGATTGCGCCGTGCTCGCATTGCCATTGCATGAAGATTGGCTGGCTATTGAATTCCTGTTTGAAGAACCCTTCATGCTCGCGGTCCCCGCCAAACATCCGCTCGCCACCCATCGCAATCTGCAATTAAATGAATTGTCCGAACAACATTTATTACTGCTTGAAGACGGCCATTGTCTGCGTGATCAGGCATTGGAAGTTTGCACGCTGGCAGGCGCCGGAGAAAAAGAAGGCTTTCGCGCCACCAGCCTAGAAACCCTAAGGCAAATGGTGGCCGCAGGTGTTGGTATTACGTTATTGCCGATACTCGCGGTGAAGCCACCAGTAGCAGCGTCGGAATTCATTCGTTTATTACCATTCAAAAAACCAGCGCCAATGCGCAGCATTGCCTTGGTTTGGCGCAAGAGTTCAGCGATGAGTGCTTTTCTGAAAAAAATGGCCGCCGTCTTGCGTGATCTGCCGAAAGATTTATTGTCGATACCTGACGATGCAAAAAAAAGCACCCGAAAATAAACGTAGCCCGGATCACGCCCTACCGACCCGGGTTGATCTGCGATCGTGATTCTACAAACCCGTAGGAGGGCCTTCTAGGCCCGAAAAACCTGCGACAAATCCGCAGATTTTTCCCGGGTCGGTGGAGCGTGACCCGGGCTACGATTCACGTCCGACGAATTCTGCGAAAGTTTTTTTCGGTCCGAGCGGCATCAAGGTTTGCGCCACTATTCCGGTCGGTACGGTTTCCAATTTCATCACGCCATATTCTTCCGGCCAAGTGTTTGCAGGCAGGCGTTTAAAAGTGCCCATAAACATATCGACCAATGGCAAATGAATCGCGTAATTGACATCCATATAATCGACATGACGTGCGTGATGCCAATGATGATAACGCGGTGTTACTAAAACATATTCCAGCCAACGGAAATTGATTTTTAAATTTGCGTGCGCCAGTACCGCTTGAATACCCACCAAGATCACGTAGGCATTAATCGCCGGGGCTGAAAATCCGAGCACGACAAGTGGCAACAAGACAGCGCAGCGCGTCAGAATAATCTCGACCAAATGCACGCGTGAACCTGCCAGCCAATCCATATGACGACTTGAATGATGCACGGCATGAAAACGCCAGAGCATCGGCACTTTATGATAAATACGATGCAAACCGGCCTGGAATACATCGGCAAAAAATACCGCCAGAATAAATTGCAGCCAACCGGGAAAAGATTGAATCGTCGCCTTTAAGCTTTGGCTTGCGACCAAGGCATCCATCGTTGTCGTGGATGCCGTTACGGCAATCAAAATAAACTGCACCAATAAATGGCTGACAAAATAATAAGCCAGATCGGTACGCCATTCCGGACGCAATGGCGACTGGTTACGAACATATAGAGCACGTTCAATGGGAACAAAAACAATAGTCGAAAAAAACAGTGAGATCACAAACCAGTCCAGCCCCAGCGAATAGGGCGTGGATTCGATTTTGCTGAAATGTACCGTTGCACCGCCCAGCAGTACGGCGAGAGCAGCCGTAATCACACCGGTTAATGCAATTCTACGATTACGATTTCGCAGGATGGCAATGGTTCCCATCGTGAAAGCGGCAATCAGCGCGATCAATAAAAGATTTCGCGCCAGGGTTTCAGAATACGCCGCACGAAATTCACGGCTGGTGAGTAAATCCGGAAAATGAAAACAGAGCACGCCCAGCAGAGACAAAATACCCAGACCCGCCGACATATGCGCCCACCAGGAACGTGCGGAGTTCGGGGCAACGGTATCTATATAAGTCATGCAAGGGCTCGATTATAAAAACAGAGCGCAGTTTATGTCGTGCGTAGGCCCGGCGCAAATAAAACGTAGGGTGGGTATTGCCCACCTTACGACGTAGCTCCGTGGGAGCGTCTGTAAGGCGCGAAGAAAGCACCATGATGTCTCGCTAATGCCGTACCAAAAAAACGATTCGCACGAACATCGTTTCAATCTTATGAATCAGGCGAGGTTTTTCGCGCCTGACGCACGCGCCTACGGCAAGGATTACTTCACGAAAATTAGAACGCCATTTTTAAGCGTAACTTTTATCGTATCGCCACCAGTAAATTCACCGGAAAGAATCTTATTCGCCAGCGGATTTTCCAGATAGGTTTGAATAGCACGCTTCAAGGGCCTTGCACCATACACCGGATCGAAACCCGCTTCACCCAAATACGCTAGTGCCTCGTCGCTCATTTCAAATTTAATCTGGCGTTCTTGCAAACGCTTGGTTAAATGTGCAGTTTGAATGCGAGCAATCGCTGCAATATGGGTTTTTTCGAGCGGATGAAAAACAACAATATCGTCGAGTCGATTAATAAATTCCGGCCTGAAATGCCCTTGGACTGCCGCCATGACCGAGGCTTTCATTTCAAGATAAGCAGTATCGCCCTGGCCGGATAACTCCTGGATATGATGCGAGCCAAGATTGGAAGTCATCACGATAACCGTATTTCGAAAATCTACCGTGCGGCCTTGGCCATCGGTCAAGCGGCCGTCGTCCAATACTTGCAACAAGACATTGAAAACATCTGGATGTGCTTTTTCAACTTCATCAAGCAAAATTACCGAATACGGGCGCCGACGCACGGCTTCGGTCAAATAACCACCCTCTTCATAACCGACATATCCCGGCGGCGCGCCGATCAAACGGGCGACCGAATGCTTTTCCATGAACTCGCTCATATCAATACGAATCATGGCATCGGGTGAGTCGAATAAAAATTCGGCCAGCGCTTTGCACAACTCGGTTTTGCCAACGCCGGTTGGGCCCAAAAACAGGAAAGAACCATTAGGACGATTCGGGTCCGACAAGCCTGCACGTGCGCGACGAATCGCATCTGAAACGGCTTTGACAGCTTCGGCCTGACCAATCACGCGATGATGTAACTCAGCTTCCATCCGCAATAATTTTTCGCGTTCGCCTTCCAGCATTTTCGACACCGGAATACCAGTCCAGCGTGCGACCACTTCGGCGATTTCTTCGGCGGTCACTTTATCTTGCAACAAGGTAAAGCCCTTGTGTTCGACTTCGGATGCTGCTGTGAGTTGTTTCTCAAGCTCAGGCAATTGGCCGTATTGAATTTCGCTCATCTTGGCAAAATCCTGTTGCCGATGCGCGGCTTCCAAAGCGAGCTTGGCCTGTTCGATTTGTTCCTTTATTTTTGTTGCGCCGGTCAATGTGGCTTTTTCGGCTTTCCAGATTTCTTCCAGGTCATTGAATTCGCGTTCGAGTTTTTCGATTTCATCTTCCAGATCTTTCAGGCGTTGTTTTGATTCTGCATCTTTTTCTTTCTTCAATGCCTCACGCTGGATTTTCAACTGGATCAGACGGCGTTCCTTGCGATCCATTTCTTCGGGCTTGGAGTCAATTTCCATGCGGATACGCGAAGCTGCCTCGTCCATCAAATCAATCGCCTTGTCGGGCAATTGCCGATCGGCAATATAGCGGTGCGACAAAGTCGCGGCTGCGACAATGGCCGGATCGGTAATTTCAACGCCATGATGCACGGCATAGCGTTCTTTCAAGCCGCGCAGAATTGCAATGGTGTCTTCGACGCTAGGTTCGCCGACAAATACTTTTTGAAAGCGACGCTCAAGCGCGGCGTCTTTTTCAACATATTTACGATATTCATCGAGCGTGGTGGCGCCAATACAATGTAATTCACCTCGTGCCAACGCGGGTTTCAACATATTACCGGCATCCATCGAGCCTTCGGCTTTGCCGGCACCGACCATCGTATGCAACTCGTCGATAAACAGAATGACGTTGCCTTCCTGTTTAGACAAATCGCTTAACACTGCTTTCAAACGCTCTTCAAATTCACCACGAAATTTTGCACCCGCAATCAGCGCACCCATGTCGAGCGATAGCACGCGGCGTCCACGCAGGCCTTCGGGCACTTCGTTATTGATAATGCGTTGTGCCAAGCCCTCAACAATGGCGGTTTTGCCAACGCCGGGCTCGCCGATCAATACCGGATTGTTTTTTGTACGGCGCTGCAAGACCTGGATCGTGCGACGAATTTCTTCATCGCGGCCAATCACCGGATCGAGCTTACCTTTCTCGGCTTGCGCGGTTAAATCGATGCAATATTTTTCTAGCGCTTGACGATTTTCTTCGGCGTTCGCATCGGAGACTTTTTCGCCGCCACGTAATTCTTCAATAGCTTTTTCGATGCGCGCCTTGTTGGCACCCGCGGCTTTCAATGCCTGACCGGCTTCACCTTTATCGTCGATGCAGGCAAGCACAAACAATTCACTGGCAATAAAAGCATCACCGCGTTGCTGTGCCAATTTATCGGTGACATTCAACAAGCGTGAAAAATCATTGCTGGCATTCAAGCTGCCTTCCTGCCCCGAGACTTTCGGCAGGCGGTCCAATATTTCTACAAGACGCAAACGCAATGCTGGCATATTCACGCCTGCTTGCATCAACAAAGGCTTGGTCGAACCGCCTTGTTGATCGAGCAAAGCCAATAGCAAGTGGCTGGGCTCAATTAAATTATGATCACGCCCGACGGCTAATGATTGCGCGTCGGCAAGTGCTTCCTGAAACTTTGATGTCAGTTTGTCCATGCGCATAAAAAAATACCTATGAAAGAGGTAAGCGGACAGGCCGCTGATACCTCATTTGTGTGGTCGTTTTAACGGGCTTTCAAGCCCTGCGCTCAGTATCACCTTAAAGTCCAGCCATCACTTGATTCAAATCAAACCCAAAATTAGCCTGCTTTATTTCAGCTTGCCAAGTTCGGTTTTAGCATCGGCAAATTTCGGGTCCAACTTCAATGCCGCTTGCAAGGCAGCCTTGGCTTCTGCATTTTTCCCCAATTTGGCATAAAGCTGGCCGAGTCGATGATAGGCATTTTTATTTTGTGGTTCGTTGGCAGCATGCGCCATACCTAAATATTTTTGCAAGGCGACAATACCTTCGTCCAACTGCAAGCCACTCAGTGCACTTGTGCGGCCAATTTGATACCACGCAGGGCCTGCTTTCTCGTCCTGTACCGTCCAGGCACGAAAATGCTTGAACGCCTCATTCCATCGTTCAGCCATTTGATAACCAATGCCGACGGCTAAACGAATGTTTTTATCGCCCGGTTTTGCTGCATAGGCCGCTTCATAAGATTTCAAGGCAGCAGCCGTATTTTTTTCCGACATAAAAACTTGAGCGCGTGCCAGGTGTCCGCGTGCTACATCGCGTTTGGCAATTTCATTGGCTTGCACACTGGCCTTGTCTTTGCCGCCGCCGACCATGGAAGGTGCCTGCAAATAAAATTGCAACAAGCCCTCACGGGCATCGAGATTATTGGGATCAAGTGCAACGGTTTTCTCGAAAGCGTCGCGTATTTTTGGCGCCATACTCATCTGCGAAAACATGCCTACCTGCCCAATACGTGAACCATAAGCGCTGCCAAGAAAAAAATAGCCCTGCGAATTATTGGGTGCCAACTTAATCGCTTTTTCCGCAGAATCAATCGCGGTCTCGGCTTGATTAGCCTGCAAGCGAGCACGCGTGAGTAAAATCCAGGCCTCGGCGTTTTTTGGCTCGGCCTTGGTGAGGGCGTCGGCACTTGCAAGCGCTTTCTTATCGCGAGCCTCAACTAGCAGTTTTACATCCTGTGCTGTAATCGCGAATACTGAAGAAATACTGATTAAAAATAGCAGCAGAAAAGAAAATAGAAAGCGCATCTTCCGAACCTTTATTTTGAAAACTGGCGCTTAGTGTTCCATAACAAAATCAGATATGAACCTGCCAATAGTCATTACGTTAGCCTTTCAATATTTTTCAGGACATCCAAATAAGACTGGCCATGCGTCCAGTGTTTTGGTCGCGTCTATGTGAGAAGAACCGGTCTTTTTTAGTGATAGTGCAGTGATCGCCTCCATAAACTCTTGAAATGCCCGTGCTTTGCAAGCGCATGCGGGCAAGCTGGTATAGATCTACTTTCCAATGATTTTCGCGGCTTGGCACGAAGGCAACTTCGGCATGCCTGTTATTTTGAACAAACGCATCTCGTACTTCTGCACCAATTTCATAAGCCGCCGGGCCAGCTGCAGGACCTAGCCACACCATGATGTCCTCTGGCTTACTGTGCATTGCCCGCACGGTATTTTCCAGCACGCCATTTGCAAGACCACGCCAACCTGCGTGTGCTGCGGCGACTTCACTTCCATCGCTATTGCAAAAAAGGGCAGGCAAACAATCGGCAGTGAGAATACTCAACACGATATTTTTTTGCGATGTAACAGACGCATCGGCGACCGGCTCGTCTTGATGATAATCACCGCTTCGTTTTGGCGCGTCATCAAAACGCAAGATATCAACACCATGCACTTGCCGCAGCCAATGCGGAGAGTCTGGCAATGAAAATGCTTGCTCTAATAATTCGCGATTTTTTTCGACCGCGACGGGATCATCGCCGTGCTCGCTATTGCGATTACCCAGATTAAATTGATCAAACGGTGGCTTTGAAACGCCCATGCCATGACGCAAGGTGGTGAAGGCATGGATGTTTTTAGGAGCTGGCCAGTTAGCTATGAGGATATTTTTGGGGTTCATTTGATAATTGGGCTATGTGATTGGGTAGAAGGGCCTTCTAGGCCCGAAAAATCTCCCAGCATTCGCAACCGAAACTCCCACGATTATGTCTTGTGCTCTTCGTGCAATCTTTGTGGCCGCTGTGTTCGTTTTATATTTTTCGGGCCTAGAAGGCCCTCCTGCCAAACTTTCACATTTTTCGGGCCTAGAAGGCCCTCCTACCAAAGTCTATAACTTGGCCTGCGCGCTGTCATCGCGCAATACTTTCAACAGGTTTTGCATATCTTCCGGCATCGGTGCCTCGGTGGTCACTTCAACACCGGTGACCGGATGCACGAACGATAATTTTTCGGCATGCAAGGCTTGTCGTCTAAAAGTCCGCAGCATTTCTACCAGATCCGGGCTCGCCGCTTTCGGCAGACGCAACAAACCATACATCGGGTCGCCAACAATCGCGTGTTTGATATGCGTCATATGCACACGGATTTGGTGGGTGCGGCCGGTTTCAAGACGGCACTCGACAAGAGTGTGATTACGGAATTTTTCTCGCAAGCGATAATGGGTTACCGCTTCGCGGCCGGTGCCTTCGCGCGCAACGCCCATGCGAACACGATCTTTGGGATGCCGATCAATCGGTGCGTTCACGGTGCCACCGGCGACCATGGTGCCTGCGACTACAGCTAAATATTGTCGATGTACTTCGCGCGCCGATAATTGTTCGACCAGGCTGGCATGCGCGCGCAAAGAGCGCGCAATCACCATCAAACCCGAAGTGTCTTTGTCCAGGCGATGCACGATGCCGGCACGCGGCAATTCGGCTAGTTTCGGGTCGAAATACAATAAGCCATTGACCAAGGTGCCGCGCGGGTTACCAGCGCCAGGATGCACCACCAGACCGGCCGGTTTATTGATGACCAGCACATCGGCATCTTGATAGACCACGTCCAGGTCCATTTGCTCGGCTTCGCCACGGGTCTCGATTTCGACCCGAATACTCAGGGTGACGGTCTCGCCGCCGCGCACTGAGACCTTGGGCTTGACGATTTCGCCTTCTAAAAGGGCGTCACCGGCTTTAATCCATTCAGTTAGGCGGGAACGTGAAAATTCGGGGAACATTTCGGCTAAAGCGGCGTCAAAACGCTTGCCTGCGGCCTCCAAAGGCACGATGGCTTCCACGATTTCGCGGTCGCTATCATCTGGGGAATCGGTCTGGTGCATACCGGATGGGTCTCTCGATTGGAGCCGAATGGCTCCTTTCCGTTATTATCCCCTTTCTCAATGCCCTTCGGGCGTTCTCAAACTGGTTGCCCCATGATTCGATTTTCTGCCGCGTTTCGTTTTTTATTAATTATCAGCCTGGCCATGGGCCTGAGCAGCTGCAAAACCGTTGGCAAATGGTTTGGTGGTGGCAAAGAAGAAAAAACCGAAACTCTGCCGGTTGAGGAGATGTATTCGGAAGCCAAAAAAGCATTGGATAATGATAATTATCCGAAGGCACAAACCTATTACCAACGTCTGACTTCACGCTTCCCGTTCGGCGCTTATAGCGAACAAGCACAGCTTGAATTGGCCTATGTGCAATACAAGCAAGCCAAGCGCGAAGATGCGTCTTCGACCATTGAGCGTTTTATTCGCACCTATCCCACCAATAAAAATATTGATTACGCTTATTACCTGAAAGCCGTTATCAATTTTGAACAACGTAATGCCTTGTTCGCCAGCATCACGCGTTTAGACATGTCGGCCCGTGATTTAGGTGCGCCAACGCAAAGCTTTAATGACTTTAATGAAGTCGTGCGGCGTTTTCCCAATAGTATTTATGCAAAAGATTCTGCTCAGCGGATGATTTATTTACGCAACTTGCTCGCGCGTTACGAGCTCAATGTCGGTCTATATTATTTGCGCCGTGGTGCCTATGTGGCGGCTGCCAATCGCGGCAAGCATTTGATTGAAACCTATCCGCAAAGCGAATATCAAGGTGATGCTCTGGCCTTGATGGCAGTGTCTTACAATGCCTTAGGCCAGAAAACTTTAGCCGATGATGCTCGTAGCGTCTTGCAAAAAAATCAACCAGACCATCCTTACCTAGTGGGCAAATGGCCACGCAAGAAAGGCATGTTTCGTCAGTTGAATCCTTTTGCGGGTGAGTATAAGTAAGTTTTTGATCTGCACGATTGAATGAAAAACGCCGACTAGTTCGGCGTTTTTTATTGTCTAATTTTACTTAGGGGCGCTTGCTTGCTGCGCCCATCGTCTGCGGCAATCTGACACAGGGCGCAGCAAGCAGGCGCTCCTACGGTTTAAAATCAATAGCCTGAGGTAATCGGGTAGCGGCGCTCGCGACCAAAGGCGCGTCGAGATAATTTTGGTCCGGGTGCGGATTGGCGGCGTTTCCATTCGCTAATTTTTATCAGTCGCAAAATACGCTGCACGGTTGCCGCATCAAAACCATCGGCAATAATGTCGGCAGCGGATTTTTCAAGGTCGATGTAGCGATACAAAATGCCATCCAATATTTCATAGGGTGGCAAAGAATCCTGATCTTTCTGATTGTCTCGCAGCTCTGCTGATGGCGGTCTTTCGATAACAGCGTTGGGAATGATTTCGCCATCGCCGCGTGCATTGCACCAACGGCAAAGTGCGAACACTTCCATTTTGTAAAGGTCTTTTATCGGCGCATAACCGCCGCACATATCGCCATAAATCGTGGCGTAACCAACGGCGTATTCGCTTTTATTGCCTGTGGTTAGCAGCAGACCACCGAGCTTGTTCGACAAGGCCATTAAGATCGCGCCGCGTGTTCGTGACTGTAAATTTTCTTCGGCAACATCGACGGCTTTACCGACAAACATCGGCGCCAAGGTTTCCAGAAAGCCTTTGAACGGCGCTTCAATCGCAACTTCCGAAATAGTGACGCCTAATTTTTCTGCCTGCACATCGGCAAGATCATTCGATAACTCGGTCGTGTATCGGGATGGCAAACGCACTGCATTGACGTTTTCAGCGCCAAGCGCTTCGACGGCCAACGCCATTACTAATGCAGAATCGATGCCACCCGATGCACCGAGCCAAACTTTCTTGAAGCCATTTTTACCGCAGTAATCCCGAATGCCACGCACCATCCCACGCCATGCGAGACTTTCTTTTGATTCATCAACTTCGGCGGGCCAGTGAATACGATTAAATTTTTTCGTGTTGGAATCAAAATCGGCAATCAATAAATGTTCGGCAAAAGCTTCGGCATTGGGGTGTACGGTGCCGTCGGCATCGGCCAACACCGAGCTGCCATCAAAAACGACTTCATCCTGACCACCAATCACATTTAAATACGCAATAGCACATTTGGATTCGCTAACCCGCTGTGCCAGCAAGGCGTCGCGCTGAGCGGTTTTATTGGCTTCAAATGGCGATGCGTTCGGCACCAAAACAATTTGCGCACCTTGTTTGACGGTGTCGGCCAAAGGTTCGGCAAACCATAAGTCTTCGCAAATCACCAAGCCAATCGTGATGCCATTTACTACAAACGTGCAGGCGTCGCTGTCGGCGGCAAAATAACGCCGCTCATCAAACACCGCGTAATTGGGCAACTCGCGTTTGTGGTAGGTCGCTTCAATTTGGCTATCACGGATTATCGATGCCGCATTAAACACCACCGAACCTGCCGCATGCGGCCAAGGCACGATGGCAACAATACCTTCAATCGCTTGGGCAACTTTTTTTATCGCCAACTCGCAGTCACTTAAAAAATCCGGGCGATTAAGCAAATCTTCTGGCGGATAACCACTAATCGCCAATTCCGGAAACAAAATAACATCGGCTTGGTGTTGGTCACGAGCCTGATGCGCCAGTGCGATTATTTTTTCGGCATTGGCATGGACGGCACCAACCGGAAAATCAAATTGGGCTAGGGCTATTCTAATAGTGCTCATTACGTTACCGTTTGCAGGCAAATACCTATATCGGCGGATGAAACATGATACAGCGTTACTTCAAAAATCTTTATCGACGCACGATGGTTGAAGCCTATACCTTCGCGAAGGAGCAGATTGTATCAGAGCAAAGCGGCAGGGATTTTCTCGAATGCGGTTGCGGTACCGGGCGTGATGCCAAGTTCATCGAAAATTCGCGTGACGCTTCAGAATTCAGCTACACCGGCATTGAATGGAGTTCAAATCTTGTCGCTACTGCGCGTGAGAACGGACTGGATGTTATTCAAGGCGACTTGAATCAAGTTATTCCGATTGAAAGTGAATCCAAAGACTGCGTGTATGCGCTGTCGGTACTTGAACATCTATTAATGCCCTGCCATTTTTTACTTGAATGCAACAGGGTCTTGCGCACCAATGGCCGACTGATAATACTCACTCCCAATATCAGCACTTATTTTACTGCGGCTTTAATTCTGGCGGGCCGCATGCCATCTTCGGGACCACATCCAGATTCTATTGAATTACTGGAATCGCAGGAGCTGTTCCATGTCAGTGAAAACCGGCCCACCTCATTGGCAGGCGTTGCCCCGGAACACCGGCATCTAGTGGTTTTTAGTTATCTGGTCTTGCGCAAATATCTTACTGCCCTCGGCTTTGAAGTCGAGCACGCAAAAGGCTATGGCATTTATCCATTCCCCAATTTCATGCAACCGCTGCTGGAGCGAATTGATCCTTATCATTGCCATCAAATGGTGATGGTCTGCAGAAAAAAATAGGTCATAAAAAAAGCCGCTTTCGCGGCTTTTTTATTTCACCATTTAATCTGAAATTACTTTGCCAGACACTTGGCAATCGCTGCACCCAAATCGCCGGGCGAGCGCACGGTGGTAACGCCGGCTTTTTCCATGGCGGCAAATTTACCTGCTGCGGTGCCTTTGCCACCCGATGCAATGGCACCGGCGTGGCCCATGCGCTTGCCTTCTGGAGCGCTGGCGCCAGCGATGAAACCCACTACCGGTTTTGTCACGTATTGCGAAATAAATTCGGCGGCTTCTTCTTCTGCACTACCACCAATTTCGCCGACCATAATGATGCCTTCGGTTTGCGGGTCATCCTGGAATAAACGCAGGCAGTCGATGAAGTTCATGCCCTGCATGGGGTCGCCGCCAATACCGATACAGGTCGATTGACCCAAACCAGCTTGCGTTGTTTGATGCACGGCTTCGTAAGTTAAGGTGCCGGAGCGCGAGACGATACCGATTTTGCCAGGCATATGAATATGGCCAGGCATGATGCCTATTTTGCATTCGCCAGGAGTAATAACACCCGGGCAGTTAGGACCGATCAGGGTCACATCGTCATAACCACGCAAGGTATTTTTGACGCGCAGCATGTCGAGCACCGGAATTCCTTCGGTAATGCAGACGATCACGCGAATACCGGCATCGGCCGCTTCCAGAATGGCATCGGCAGCAAACGGAGGTGGTACGTAAATGACCGATGCATCGGCGCCAGTGGCATCGACGGCGTCTTGCACGGTGTTGAATACCGGCAAGCCGATATGCGTGGTGCCGCCTTTACCCGGTGTTACACCACCGACAACCTTAGTGCCGTATGCCAGCATTTGTTCAGCGTGAAATGTGCCTTGAGTGCCGGTGAAACCTTGTACGATCACTTTGGTATTTTTATTGACTAGAACGCTCATATAAAACTCTCGTAGTTTGTGATGCGGCAGAAGCCGCAATGTTGTCATCGGAATCGAAATTCCTATGGCAATCAGGCTTTTGCTTTTGCCGCCGCGACGACTTTTTTCGCGCCGTCGTTAATGTCGTCGGCTGCCGTAATCGCCAGGCCGGAATTCTTCAAAATCTCCTTGCCTTTTTCGACATTGGTGCCTTCCAGACGAACCACGACCGGCACTTTGACATCGACTTCTTTCACGGCGGCAATAATGCCTTCGGCGATCATGTCGCAACGGACAATACCGCCGAAAATATTGACGAAAATCGCTTCTACTTTGTCGGAAGACAAAATCAGTTTGAAGGCTTCGGTCACGCGCTCTTTGGTCGCGCCGCCGCCCACATCAAGGAAGTTGGCAGGCGAACCGCCGTTCAATGAAATCACGTCCATCGTGGCCATGGCCAGGCCAGCACCGTTCACCATGCAGCCAATATTGCCATCCATGGTGACGTAGTTCAGATCGTATTTGCTTGCGAGCACTTCGGTTTCATCTTCCTGGCGAACATCGCGCATGGCGGCCAAATCAGGATGACGGAAGGTGGCGTTGTCATCGGAATTGATTTTGCCATCAAGCACGGCCAAGTCGCCATTGGTCAAAATAGCCAGTGGATTTAATTCGACCAGTGCCAAATCTTTTTCGTTGAACAGTTTGTACAGGCCCATCATGATTTTGGTGAGCTGGCCAACTTGCTTGGCATTCAGGCCCAAATCAAAACCCATTTGACGGCATTGATAAGGCTGCAGGCCTTGCACATAATTCACATGCAATGATTTGATCGCGTCCGGATTTTCTTCGGCGACTTTTTCAATTTCAACACCACCTTCGGCTGAAGCGATGAAGGTGATGGTTTTGCTGCTGCGATCGGTTAATACCGAAAGATAAAGCTCGTTGGCAATATCGGTACCTTCGCAAACCAACACGCTATCGATTGGCAATTCGATTCCGGCCGATTGGTAGGTCGCCATTTTGCTGCCCAGCATAGCCTTGGCATAATCACGAACCTCGTCAAACGAGCGCGCGAGTTTTACGCCGCCAGCCTTGCCGCGACCACCAGCATGAATTTGGGCTTTGACTACCCATAAATCACCGGGAATCGATTTTGCCGCAGCGACCGCTTCTTCTGGACTGCGCGCGACAAGACCCATGGGGACGGCGATGCCGTAATCTGCGAACAATTGTTTAGCCTGATACTCGTGGAAGTTCATGCAACACCCTATCAATATGAAGACAGCGGACAAGCCGCAAAAGACGGGGCCAGTTAGCCCCGGGAAAGACCGCTATTGTCGCCGAGCCGCGCGGCAAAGGCAAAAAGACTACCGATCTCTCTATACTGAGCAATCCCCAAGATCAGGATTCTTGCCTTGTCTGCGAACTTTTCTAGCCACGGACTCAGCGCCGGCGATGCTAAAACTCTGAAAAGGCGAGAGATATATTTCTTTTCGCTCTACCGCATTCTTGAAGCGGGCCTGCTTGCACTAGTCGCATTTTCGCCGGTTGGCATGCTGCTAGCCAAGCAGGAATATCCTTGGCTGGCCAAAAGCGGCGCCGTTCTTTATCTGATTGTTGCCGGGCTATTTTTTTGGGCCAGTACCCGCTCGAGCATGCGGATCCGGCGTCAAATAGCGCTTGGCCTGCTGTTTGACTTGTCGGCGGCAGGCGCGGCTTTGTTCGCTTTCCAAGGGCTCGATAGCGGCGTTTGTTTGCTACTCATCTTCAATATCGCTGCGGCTGGGCTCATTTTGACCCTAAGAGCGAGTGTCGGCTTTGCTCTGGCGGCCTGCGTATTGGTCTTGGGAAATTACATTGCCAACAGGCTTTGGGGCATCGATTCTGCCAATACCGCCGCCGAAGCTGTCATGTTTTCGGTGACGTATCTGGCTGCCGCTCTGCTATTTCAATTGCTCAGCCGTCAAATGAGTGAAAGCCAAGCGCTGGCCGATAAGCGTGGTGAAGAGCTCGCCAATTTGTCCGAAATCAATGAGCTGGTTATTCGCAGAATGCGTACCGGCATTTTGGTGGTGGACGGTGGGCATCGCATTCGTTTGGCCAATGAAGCCGCTTGGGCCTTGCTGGGCAACCCATCGCCAGATCGCAGATCCTTGAATGAAGTTGCGCCGCAATTACACGAAAGCCTGTGGAAATGGCGCCGTAGCCGTAGTGAAACACCAAAAGCAATGACATTAGCCGAGACCGCACCGGAAGTATTACCGCGCTTTGTCTCGATCAACGTGACCGATAATCTTTTTCTTATTTTCCTCGATGACAGCCGCATCTACTCAGTCCGCGCCGAAGAATTGACGCTGTCCACTTTGGGCCGATTGTCGGCCAGTATTGCGCATGAAATTCGCAATCCGCTAGCCGCTATCAGTTATTCAGCGCAGTTGCTCGACGAATCGGTCGGCCTACCCGAAGCCGACCGACGCTTGCTGGAAATCATTCATAGCCAATGCAAACGAATGAACGGCATTGTGAAAAATATTCTAGGCTTGGCAAGGCGCGAGCGCTCACAACCAGAAAGCATCGAGTTAACTGCTTTTACACGACGCTTTGTCGAGGAATATCGGCAAAACCATCCGCTTGAAACCGATGTGATGCAAGCGGTCAACGAAGCCCGCCTGCAAGTGGCCATGGCCGATCCACAACAGCTTCATCAAGTGTTGACCGCGCTGGTACATAACGCCTTGAATTATGGCCGAGAGCCCGGCAAACCTGCTCAGGTAACGGTCTCAGTGCGTCAGGATAAAAATTCCGGCGCACCACTTATTGAAGTGATTGACCGAGGCCCCGGCATTCCGCCACGCGTCGCCGAGCAATTGTTTACACCTTTTTACACGACCAGCGAACACGGTACCGGGCTGGGCTTGTATATTGCAAAACAACTTTGCGAAGCCAACCAATGCACGCTGCAATTTGAGCCAGTGCCAGGTGGTGGATCGTGTTTTCGTATCACCATGCAAAGCACGCAGAATTTAATGAGTATTGAGTAGATCGGGATTAGGCTTTGGCTTAGGAGCGCTCACGAGCGCCCGATCACTGATTGAAACAGGCAGATTTGTCGCCTGCCTTAGGAGCGCCTTTAGGCGCGACCAATCTGGCAAAATCTTTCGCGCCTAAAGGCGCTCCTACAGTGCTCCTGCGATGCTCCTACAAATCTTGTCGAGCTTACGTTAAGGTGTGTCTAACAATTTCAGTGTGATTTATGGCCAACCCCCCCCGCAGCGCATTAGTGGTAGATGACGAACGCGATATCCGCGAATTATTGGTGCTCACGCTCGGTCGAATGGGTCTAAGAGTCGATACCGCTGCCGATGTAGCCTCGGCCAAAGCACAGCTTGCCGCCAATAAATACGACATCTGTTTAACCGATATGCGCTTGCCGGACGGTAACGGACTTGAAGTGATCGCGCATCTTAATCAACGCTTTCCCGAAACCCCGGTCGCCATGATTACCGCCTTCGGCAATGTCGAAGCCGCCGTTGATGCCTTGAAAGCCGGCGCTTTTGATTTTGTCTCCAAGCCGGTGGATTTGGCAGTTCTGCGACGTCTGGTGCAGCACGCTCTAGATCTCAACGAGCAACGACGTGCCGCTAACGTCAACCAAGCTAGTGGCAAATTATTAGGCGACGCCCCGCGCATGCAGCAGTTGCGCAGCACGATCGCCAAAGTCGCACGCAGTCAGGCGCCGGTCTATGTCAGCGGGGAATCTGGTGTCGGCAAAGAACTCGTTGCCCGCTCCATACACGAACTCGGCAGTCGCGCGAGCGGGCCGTTTATTCCGGTGAACTGCGGTGCCATTCCGACCGAATTGATGGAAAGCGAATTATTCGGCCATAAAAAAGGCAGCTTTACCGGCGCCACTGCCGACAAGGAAGGTTTATTCCAGGCGGCCGCGGGCGGCACTTTATTTCTTGATGAAGTCGCCGAACTACCCCTGCATATGCAGGTGAAATTACTGCGCGTTATCCAGGAAAAAGTAGTGCGCGCAGTCGGTGCCCCCAATGAAGTGCCGATTGACGTGCGTATTCTTTCTGCGACCCATAAAAATTTAGCGAAATTGGTTGAAGACGGCCGCTTTCGTCACGATCTTTATTACCGCATCAATGTCATTGAACTCCCGGTACCGCCATTGCGTGAACGCCATGAAGACATTCCCCTCATCGCTACCGCCGTCTTGAAACGCCTGGGCGAAGAATGGGGCGACCCCGCACCACCATTGTCCGAAGGAGCACTCGCTGCATTAAGTAGCTATCCGTTCCCAGGCAATGTACGTGAACTCGAAAATATTCTAGAACGTGCGGTCGCACTCTGCGAAGGTAACAGCATTGAAGCGGAGGACCTGCAATTGCCGCATAGTCAGGAAAACAGGGCCTCAGGCAATATTCCGACAGCTGTGGCCAACACGACAATTTCGTATAATTCTGCCCTGCCGGACGCCCTTGAAAAAATCGAGCGCGACACCATACAAAAAGCGCTCGAAGCCTGCCGATACAACAAAACCAAAACTGCAGCACATTTAGGCATCAGTTTTCGAGCTTTACGTTACAAACTTAAAAAATTGGAGATGGAGTAATTTATGAGCCGCTGGAAAGCCTCATTCATTCATTTACTGATAAGCCTTGTCATCGTTGGTAGCGTTGCTGCCTTTATTATTTATTTCTGGTATCCGCCGGCACTAATGCATATGGCGAAAGCAGATCGGTTATTGATGTTGATCGGTGGCGTTGACCTAATGGTTGGCCCGCTGTTGACCTTGATTATTTATAAAACCGGAAAGCCGAAACTAAAATTGGACCTAGCCATTATCGGCATTATTCAACTGGTCTTTCTTGGCTATGGTTTGCATACCATATGGAATTCTCGCCCGGTATTCCTGGTTGCCGTACCAGACCGCTTTGAGCTGGTATTTGCTAACGAAATCACACCGAAACGATTGGCAGAAGCGAAAATAGAACGCTTTAAAACTTTGAGCTTTGGCAAACCGACATTGGTTGGCACCGTTATGCCGAAAGGATTCAAAGCACAAGAATACATAATGAATTCGGCAATCAGTGGCGAGGGCGACATCCAAACAATGCCGAAATATTTTGTTGATTACTCGGAAGTTTTAAATGCACTACTCAAGAAGGCAAAACCGCTACATGAGGGCCAAGGTCTAAGCGCAGCAAATGCTCGGGCTTTTCAAAAGGCAGCATTGTCCTATGGTTATCAAGCTGATCAATTGGGATATTTAAACTTGGCCAGCACGCGCGGCTTTGCATCAATGCTAGTCAATATGAAAACCAATGAAATCGTCGGCCCCGCGAATGTTGACCCATAAACTGACAATTTTCGTCACACTTGGCCATTAAAACCTTAGCAACGCTGCTGCTTAAATCCGTCAGCAGCCATATCTTGATTTCAATGCGTTGCAATTTGTGACCAGTATCTCAGTAGATTTGTTGGCACGAATAATGCAAAGTACTCCTTGCACGTACACGGCGTCCGACTACTCAAGGAAGGGAACGCTGGCTCCAAGTACGGGTATAAATTAATCAACCCTAGGAATTTACTCATGAAAATGCAAAAAGGCTTCACCCTTATTGAATTAATGATTGTTATCGCCATTCTCGGCATTTTGATCGCCATCGCATTGCCTGCTTACCAAGACTACACAGTCCGTGCGAAAGTAACGGAAGGTCTGAACTTGGCTGCTTCGGCTAAGTTGGCTTCTTCGGAAACCCGTTTGAGCAACGGCACCTGGCCTGCAGATAGCACCGCAGCTGGTTACACCGATGCTGTGACTCCTTTGGTTTCGGGCGTCAAAATCAACGGCGCACAAAATGTTCAAATTACCTATTCGGCAGCTACTGCAGAAATCAGTGGCAAAACCTTGAACCTGCGCGGTTCGATCGGCACCGGTGGTGTTGTTCAGTGGGAATGCCTTGCAGCCCTCAAAACTTCGCTTTACGGCGGCACCGCTGGTACCTTGGCAGCGAAATACGCACCGGCCAACTGCCGTTCGTAATTTGCTCAAGTCATGTTAAACAAAAAGCCCCGGTTAATCGGGGCTTTTTATTGGGTGCCATTCAACAAGTTAAAGCCCTCGCCTAAGAAAACTGAGCTAGGCTAAAATAAGTTGAGCAAAAAACACATCACTTTTTCGCTTTATTTCTCTCCATAATCGATTCAAATGAGTACTCCCTGCCCTATGCTTCAGAATATATTGAAGGATGGCATACAAGTTGCATATACATATGTGTTGTATACCGAACTGGAACTGTTTAATTTTCCCGTTCAAATTGAAAGACTTAAGCAACCATGACCAGGTATATCGTATGAATATGCAAAAGGGTTTTACCTTAATAGAGCTAATGATTGTGATTGCGATTTTAGGCATCCTAATTGCAATTGCACTTCCGGCTTATCAAGACTACACAGTTCGCGCCAAGGTGACCGAAGGGCTCAATCTAGCGGCAGCCGCTAAATTAGCGGCAAGCGAAACCAGGCTAAGTAATGGTGTATGGCCCGCCGATGCCAACACCGCTGGCTATTCGATTGCCACCACGCCATTGGTGACCAGTGTAGATATTCCGTCAGCTCAGAATATTGTAATCACCTATTCAGCAGCGACAGCGGAAATTTCCGGTAAAACCTTGCGTTTACGTGGTTCAATACAACCAGGTGGTCAAGTGGTTGTATGGGAATGTCTCGCAGCCCTCAAAACTTCGGCTTACGGCGGCACCGCGGGTACAGTATCTCCTAAATACGCGCCTGCAAACTGTCGCTAATTTCAAACCTGTTACTCAATACAGATTACAGTTTTAAAATAAGGACCCATTAATGAAGATGCAAAAAGGTTTTACCCTTATCGAATTAATGATCGTTATTGCCATCCTCGGAATTTTGATCGCTATCGCATTGCCTGCTTATCAAGATTACACCGTGCGTGCGAAAGTAACGGAAGGTCTGAACCTGGCTGCTTCAGCTAAATTAGCTTCCTCGGAAACCCGTTTAAGCAACGGCACTTGGCCTATAGATAGTGCTGCAGCTGGTTATACTGATGCCGTGACTCCTTTGGTTTCCGGCGTCAAGGTCAATGGCGCGCAAAATATTCAAATTACCTATTCCGCAGCGACTGCAGAAATCAGTAACAAGACTTTGAACCTGCGCGGTTCAATCGGCACCGGTGGCGTCGTTAAGTGGGAATGCCTTGCAGCACTGAAAGCTTCAGCTTTCGGCGGCACCGCTGGAACATTGGCAGCTAAATACGCACCGGCCAACTGCCGTTCGTAATTTGCTAATATCGTTTTGAACAAAAGGCCCCGGTTAACCGGGGCTTTTTTTATATAGAATGAATCATGTTCAAAAAAGCCATTTTTTTACTGCCCTTTCTTGCCGTGCTTTTCTTTCTACCGGCGCTGACTGGCCCACTGCTTTTAGATGACAGCATCCATCTTGATCCAATACTTAATTGGCTCAATACCAGAGCCGATACGTTTGATTTGATATTCGGCAACAAATCCGGGCCGTTCGGACGCCCTGTTAGCATCTTGAGCTTTGTATTAAATGTTCTGACTACCGGCACCAGCGTTTGGCCGATGAAGGCTACCAATTTATTGCTGCATTTAGTGACTGGACTGTGTCTATCAAAACTTTTCTATCGACTATTCAAGCGCGACACCAATTTGCTCGAACACGCAAAAGTTGCCAGCCTCGCTGCCGCCAGTCTTTGGCTCATCTTGCCGCAACACATCTCCACCGTATTTTATGTAATTCAGCGCATGACCATACTGGCTACGCTGTTTTCAGTGCTGGCTTGCTGGCTGTATGTGGTTGCACGCGAACGCATTGAACGCAATAAAAAAAAATGGCTATTGCTTTTAGTTGGCGTAGTTTTTTTTGCAGCTTTATCGGTGCTTTCTAAAGAAAGCGGTTTATTTATACCGCTTTATTGTTTGCTGATTGAATTGGTGTATTTTCAGCCAAGCCCTGATAAACCAAGGCCAAAAATAATTGCCTGGGCATTTCGACTTAGCGTGATTTACCCCTGTGTACTCGTAGCAGCTTATTTGGCTTTCAACCCTGGCTTTGTATTGGCACCTTTTATTGATCGCTCCTTCACAATGCCCGAACGTGCGATGACGCAAATATCGGTTGTCGCTGATTATTTTGCTTCAACCTTTATTCCTATGGTGCGCTCGGCCGGCGTATTCAACGATGACTTTCCAATTGCACAAAACTTGGGTTTGCAAGAAATCCTGATCATGCTGGCGGCGATCGGTTTAATTGCTGCCGCCATAAGATATCGCAAAAACTATCCCAGCTTCAGCCTTGGTGTCAGCTTATTTTTTGCCGGACATTTGTTGGAATCCTCGATTTTTTCGCTGGAAATCTATTTCGCCCACCGCAATTATTTGCCCTCTATTGGATTAGTGCTGGCCGCGTTCGGACTCATCGCAGGGCTTTTGCAGCGCTACCCAGAAGCCGCAGCTTCATTCAAGCGCATTATTCCCGTGGCCTTTGCAGGATTTTTTCTGGCCTACGCTCTAGCTAGCTTTAGTCGTGCCGTGCTGTGGTCAGATAATAATGCCTTGATGGTACATGCTCAGATTCATCATCCCAATTCTTCTCGATTGCGGTCTGAATTGCTGCTTAACGCTCTATATGCAAAACGTCTCGATATAGCGCTGAAGCAAGCCGATATGGCGATGCAAACATCACCGCCTAATGAAAAGCGCACCATACAGTTATGGCGGATATTGGCTTACTGCTATGCGAAGGCACCACAGCCAAGCTCAGAACTTGATGCATTTTACAAAATGCCTGCCGACCGTATCACGCTAGCCACCAGCACTGCTTTAGATTATGTCAGTGCAGCTGCTGAAGCCAATGCATGTCCTGACTTGGATAGGAAGCGAGTCGGCTCTTTAACCAGCGAATGGGCGATAAACACCGTGCAAGATCCGGGCTCACCCAAAGTATGGAAAACCCATCTAGCCGCGGCCCGTTTGCTGGCATCCGGCGGTGACTTGGAAGCAGGCTTTAAACAAGCACAATGGGCATTCAATGATAGCGGCTACAATTTCGATGCAGGGCTAATGGCCTACCAGCTTGCCAACAGTTTGGAGAACCCCAAACGCGCTCAAGAAATAATGTCGTTTCTGATATCGAACCAAGCAAAGTACACTGAACTACAACAATCACAACTTCAGGCACGGCAAAATCAGTAGGGGAGCTTGCTTGCTGCGCCCTAAATCCGATCTCATTATTTTAAGGTATTCTTCGTCCAGGATGACGGAACCACTACGCCAATGGCTTGCTGAAAAGCATAAAGGGTTCCAAAGGATTTACACCATAAATTCTAAAATCGATTTCCGGCAATAAATCATCGTGAAGCCCTACCTTTGATACAAACCCTGCCGATGTAAGGCGCGCGAAAAAGTCACGTCCATAAAGCCGCACATGATCGCCTTGGCCATAGAGCTCCAGCCTTAGCTTTGGATTGCTTACGGCGGAATCACAAATAGTTTTTGATAATCCTGATGCATAGGGCGTTTGCAAAACCGCCATCCCGCCAGGTCGCAATATCCGGAATATTTCTTTTAATGCCTTTCCATCATCATCAACATGCTCCAGCACATGATTGGCAATCACCAAATCAAAACTCGCATCATCAAATGACATGTTGCACAAATCCACGCGCTCGACATCGGCACTGGCAGGGAACAAATCGCCCCGAACATATTCGACCGGCATTGCGGACTCGATGAATCGTTTGATGGCAGGCTCAGGCGCAAAATGAAGTATCCGGCTATTTACAATTAACGACCTAAAGTCCAACTTCGCGAAATAGAGTAGCAAATGTCTTTCCCGGTCGTGCGCCCAACATTTAGGGCATGAAAAATGATCGACATCGCTACCTATGACCTCTGCGGCTTTCATCAATGGTGACACTGCTTTGCTACCTCCGCCGAAAGGCAGGAATGCCAATACCGGGCGATTGCAGGCTATACAAAAACCGCGTGGCTCACCCGCTAACAGTCGCCGCATAATTGAGCCATACAGGCGAATGGTACGGCTCACTAAACGGGCAATCTTGCCCAGAATTTGCATTTCGCTTACTCCAGATTTGGCACAATGAGGAGTATTTTGCATGTTTATGGAAACTTTAGCCAAAGCAACAAGCTAAAAAATACGAAATATCATGCGTGCTTGAAACTTATGGAAAATATGACCGTAATAACGCATAGTTCCAAGGTCTAAAACTTATGTAATCGGTCTCTAAAACGCGTAGCATTTGCATTGCCCACATTCAATTAATCAGCCACCCCTATGACAAAAAAGAGCTACGTATCAGACAGGCAAATTGATGCAGCCGGATCTTTGCCAGCTTTTGATGAGCCTATCCATGTGGGCCGCCCGAATATTGGCGATCGTGACGACTTTTTGCAGCGTGTTGAAAAAATACTGGACCGCCGCTGGCTGAGTAACAACGGCCCGGTACTGCAAGAGTTTGAAGCAGAAATTTCCCGCTACCTGGGCGTAAGGCATTGCATTGCGATGTGCAACGGTACCATCGCACTGGAAATTGCCATTCGTGCGCTGGAATTAAAGGGCGAAGTCATTATCCCCTCATACACTTTTATCGCCACGGCGCATGCGCTGCATTGGCAAGGCATTACACCGGTGTTTGCCGATATAGACCCGGTTACGCACAACTTGGACCCGGAATCTGTAAGACGTGCGATAACGCCAAACACTAGCGGCATTATTGGTGTACATCTGTGGGGGCGTGGTGCAGCACATGCCGAGTTAAAGGCTATCGCAGACGAACATGATCTGGTCTTGATGTACGACGCAGCACACGCATTTGGTTGTAGTCTCGGTGGCAGCATGATCGGTAATTTTGGTGAATGCGAAGTACTCAGCTTTCATGCCACGAAATTTTTCAATACCTTTGAAGGTGGTGCGGTCGTTACAAACAATGACATGTTGGCGGAAAAAATGCGCTTGATGCGTAATTTCGGTTTTGTCGGATACGATGACGTCATCCACCCCGGAACCAACGGGAAAATGGTGGAAATTTGTGCCGCCATGGGCTTGACCAATCTCAAATACATCGACACCGTGATTGAAGCCAACCGGAAAAACTATCAAGCCTATTGTAATTCACTGGGCGAATTACCCGGCATAAGCATCCTGCGTTATGACGAAGCTGAAAAAAATAATTACCAGTATGTGATATTGGAGGTACAGCCCGATTGCAAAGCATCCCGTGATGAAATAGTGGCCGCCCTGCATGCCGAAAATATTCTTGCAAGAAAATATTTCTGGCCCGGCTGCCATAATATGCAACCGTATAGGGAGCTTTATCCCGATGCCGGCTTAAAGCTACCGCACACAAAGGTTGTCGCTGGCAGAGTGATAGTATTGCCGACCGGCACCACGTTACCGAACGGTGCCATTAATAGCATTGCATCTATCGTTAAAAACTTAAGCCATAAGGATTAAGCTCGATATGATTCTTAATCCATATTTCGAAGAAAATCCAAGTTTTACCAAGCTTTATATTGTGGGTGCGGGCGGATCCGGGCGTGAAACTGCATGGATTGCTAACCAATGTTGGGGCGATAAAGTTACCTGTCAGTTTGTAGTCAGCAAAGCGGGCTATTTAATTCCCCACACTAACAACCTTGACTGCATTTTGCTTTCCAATGTTACAGGTACTGATGCTAAATCGCGGTTCGTGATTGCCATCGGCGACTCTGTTGCCCGACAGGAACTTACACAAACATGTGAATTGATGGGTCTAACGGCAATCAGTATTATTCATCCTCGTTTTGAAGCATCCCAATGGGTTGAAATAGGCAACGGCACTATTATTTCCAGCGGTGTTATCGCCACCACGAATGTTAAAATTGGGCGGCATGTCCATATCAACTTAGCTTGCACTATCAGTCATGATGTCGAAATTGGCGACTACTGCACGCTGTCCCCCGGCGTCCACGTTTCTGGGAATGTCCATATAGGTGCAGGGGTTTTCATTGGAACTGGCGTAAATATTATTAATGGCACACGCAGTGCACCACTTATCATTGGAGACAACGCAGTAATTGCAGCTGGCGCATGCGTTATTAAATCCGTTGAACCCAATTCAATGGTCGCTGGGGTTCCAGCAGTTAAAAAACGTTAGCGATGTTAAAGCAGCAAGCTGTATTAGCAACCTTCTGGAGCGCTGTAGATGTGTTCCTACGCCAAGGGCTTCAGTTAGTCGTTACTGTCGTACTTGCGCGCCTTTTAAGTCCCGAAGAATTTGGAACGATTGCATTGTTGTCATTGTTTATCGGAATTTCATCGGTGTTTGTCGATAGCGGTTTATCTTCGGCACTGATTCAAAAACAAAATACCACCCATGCAGAGGAATCCACGATCTTCTGGTTTAATCTAACGGCAGGTATTGTCGCCACTATTGCGCTTTGCATTACTGCGCCATATATAGCGGCTTTTTACGACAAGCCCATTCTCACGAATATAATTTACGTCATTTCACTTATTATTGCGGTAAATGCTACTGGAGCGATCCATGTTGCGTTGCTTACGAAGCGCCTGGATTTTTTGACACAGATGAAAATTGGCACAATAGTCAATCTTGTAGCGGGTGCATTGGCCATATTTCTGGCTTGGCGAGGTTTTGGTATTTGGTCCCTCGTTGCACAGGCCCTAACTTCGTCGGTGCTAAGCAACTTATTACTTTGGACATTCAGTTCATGGCGACCAAAACTGCAGTTTCAATGGTCGTCGGCTCGCAGTCTTTTCGGCTTTGGTGGCTATATGGTTGCTGCTACTTTACTGGACACCCTCTACAGCAAAGGCTACAGCCTGCTTATCGGCAAGTTTTACGGTACCAGAGAACTTGGGCTTTATAGCCAGGCAGACAATACAAAGCAATTTCCCACCGGCATACTTGCTGCCATCATCGCACGCGTTGCATTTCCCATGTTATCGGCAATTGCGGAGGACAAAGTGAAACTGCAGCGTGCCACACAACTATCCGTTCGCAGTGCGATGCTAATTAATATCCCCATGATGCTGGGTTTGGCAGCACTGGCAAATATATTTATAAGAGTAGTATTTGGCGGGCAGTGGGTAGCAGCGACATCTACTTTACAGATACTTTGCCTTGCAGGAGCGCTATGGCCATTACATGTTATTAATATCAATGTCCTTCTGGCACAGGGGTATTCGAAATTGGTATTCAATCTTCAAATTATTAAAAGTATTCTTGGCATCATATTGTTAATCGCGGGCTCAAGATACGGCATTGTCGGAATTGCCTGGAGTCAGGTAGCCTTGAGTTGCATGTGTTTTTTCATAAACACACACTATACAAAAGTCCATCTCGATTACGGCGCATTTAAGCAGTTGCGAGACAACCTGCCAACACTTTTGGCCTGCATACCGATGATCAGCACAGTTTATATGCTCAGCATTTACTGGAACACTACGCCAGTCCTAAAGATATTTGGACTAACAATTATAGGTATTTTATTATTTGGCAGCATCATACGCTTGGCAAGTCTGACAGCAGTAAAGGACATTCAAACTCTTTTTGGAAAGATGCCATCGCCTCTTGCTGATTTGCCCACATGAATGACGAACGCATAACAACCATGGTCACTAACGACAATGATAATGCTGCAAGCAAAAATGCGCCAGCAGTGAGTGTTGTCATGATTACCTATAACCATGCGCCCTACATTGAAGAAGCAATAACTTCGATACTAAAGCAGAATTTCTCGGGCTCTCTCGAATTAATTATTGGTGATGACTGTTCAACCGACATAACTACAAATATTGTGCGTCACTTTCATCAACTTCACCCAAGTAAAATCAAGCTGATCAAATCGGACAGCAATGTTGGCATGCAAGCCAATGCACGTCGCTGTATCGAGGCGTGCACCGGCGAATACATTGCATTTTGCGAAGGCGATGATTTCTGGAGTTCGCCGCTCAAACTACAAAAGCAGGTGGATTTTTTAACTTCCGACCTCTCTTGTGGTGCGGTTCACAGTGATTTTACCCATATTTTATTTAAAAATGGAGAATGGCGTGGCCAGAGTGATTTTCAAGAAAACGTGCGCGGGCTGACAGCAACAGGCAATATTTTTGATAAACTTCTTCATGGCAACTTTATACAAACATGTACTTTACTCGCAAGAAAACCCCTGGTTGACAATTACTTGTCTGACTCGATGTCAAACAATAATTATTTAGTAGGAGACTGGCCCCTCTGTCTATATTTAGCAGCCAATTCTAAGATAGGGTACATTGAAGAATCATTGTCAGTTTACCGAAAAACCGAAGGCTCAATAACGAACAACAGTCTCGAAAGTGACCTGCTACGTACAGAGGACTCACGCCGCATGATTGATGATTTCTCTCAACGCTTCTGTCGGCCTGAATCGGTTTTAAAATCAGCAATTGCATCTACCTATCTTGCACAGCGTCGCATTGCATACTTTTCGGCTAATACTATCAAACTTGAAGAAGCTGTTCGTTGGTTAGAAAGATACCCGGTTCGTAACAGCGCTTCGGAATACGGCTTGTTGCAATCTACTGTGGCAAAGTTTGGCTTCGCACACAAAATCTTGGCACCCTTACTGCGATTCAGAAAAATGCGGCAGCTTGAAAAATCATATAAAAAAACATGGAAATAATTCACTCTAGAAGTCTTGGTAAACCACTTGGCTCAATCACGGCTGGAATCCTCGGTTTTAGCAGTAAAATCCGTTTCGTTCATCTAATAGAATCTTTGCAAGCGGATCCACACATTTGCAGTATTTTATTATTCTGGAATTTAGCACCATCTGATGCAAATGAACTGGTAGATCAATTAAAAAACAAGCACGACAAGCTTATTTGTAGAACTGTTTCTGTCAATCTAGGCTCCGCTGGTGGCTTTGATGAATTAATGCTTTGGTTTTCGGAAGATTCATCATATGGTGATTATCTTCTTCTACTTGATGACGACCTGATCCCCGCGCCTGGCTGTAGCCAAGCCCTGATTGATGCAGCAGCAGAGAAAAGCTTTAACAATAAACATACCTTACTAATGTGCAATCGAATAGATCTCCCGGAATATCAACCGCAGGTGATAGATCGCATGACCTTAAATGGTCCGCGTGCTGGGGTCTGTGGTGGAGTTCATTGGCGCAATCTATTGTCAGCGCAGAACATTCTAGTGAACCCCACTAATATACGCACGCGAGGGATAACCAGTGCTCCCTATGGTGGACTATGTATTCCAAGGCCAGCATTGGATACATTGGGACGACCCATTCGAGACTTATTTCTTTACGGCGACGACACAGAGTTAACCATTCGATTCACGAGAGCTGGAAACAAAATTAAGTTCTGCCAGTTGGCCGTAATTCGAGACACCGAAACGGTTTGGAACGCTACTGGACCTACGCAAAGCAACTTAATACGCCGCATTCGCTACCTCGATGCTATCAAGGCATATCATGAGCTGCGCAACAGGAACTATCTATGCCTCCGGTTCTACCCTGGCAATTCGATCGATTATTGGATAAATCGATGCTTATTGCTTTCTACCAGTTACATCATCGCAACTTTTTATGGCCATTGGTCCAAAGCCCGACTCGTCCATAAAGCCATTACTGACAGTGAACGTCTTGCAAAACTTTATCCTTGAATTTATTTGCTCTTATCAATATCCATATAAAATGCAATTTCATTTGCTGGGCTTATCCGCATGCTGAAATCAGACTCAGTCATTATTGGTATATTGGGATACGGCAATCGTATTCCGTCAATGAATGCGCTTATAAAACTGGCTGCAAATACTGATGTAGCAGGCCTGTTGATACAATGGAATCAACCTGGAGTAGATGTTAGGAAGGCATTAGACAAAATCCGTACACTCATTCCCAATATCAACATTACCATTAGCGAAGACAACCTAGGCTCCGCGGGTGGTTACGCACGCTTGATCGAGAATTTCCGTGACAACGAAACATCGGCATATCTTCTCTTGCTTGACGACGACCTTCGACTTGCTCCAAACTGCATTGAGAAGCTGATTCATGCCGCCCGATTGCATAGTGAATTACCAGAAAGTATTCTTTTTCTGGCTAACCGCCCTCAGCTTCCGGAGCTGTCGAATCTCATCAACATACAACAGGGAATAATGCGGCCAAGATCAGGCTGCTGCGTTGGTTTTCATTTCCTCAATCTATTTCGGCCTCTACGCGAAGCGGTCAGATATTCAAGTGCAACTGGGCTTTTCATAATTGACTCCGCGCCCTGGGGAGGGTTATTTATTCCTCGAGCCGCTTTGCCTCGACTAGGATTGCCGCGTGAAGATTTCTTTCTGTATGCCGAAGATTCCGAATTAACCTATCGCTTCACACAAAATGGCGGAAAAATTTTTTTGGTGCCCGATGCTGAAATTACCGATACAGAACCAGCCTGGAATACTGTTGGTGGCAATATAAGCAACTTACGGCGACGGGTGCTTGTGCTGCCTGAAATAAAAGTATTCCACGAAGTAAGAAATCGTAATTATATGGCTCGCCATTATTTTCCTGGATTTCTGCCAATTTATTGGATAAATAAATTCCTGTTCCTTGCTTCGGCCTATTTCATCGGAATTACTAATCGTAAATTCTCGCGTGCGCTGCTTATTCACCAGGCCATTAACGCCGGAGAGAGAATGACCGAAAAGGAAAGGCGTTCGAAATGAAATTGGCGACTAAACATGCAGCAGACATCGTTGCGGTGGTACTTGAATATCACCGGCCGGATGCTACTTTTCGTTGCATAAAATCTTTGGCGGGTGCCGGCATCAATCATATTCTGATCCAGGACAACTCCACCGATGACGGGGCAACAAGAATCGAACTCACAAATTTGCTGAAAAGCGATTTCGATCTTTTGCAGCGAGTAACTATAATCGGTAACAATGTAAACCTCGGTTTTTCAGCGGGGGTAAACGTTGCCATTGCGCATATTACAGCCACACAAAATCCACGTTACGTCTTGCTGATGAATAATGACGCCACCATCAATGCCATTGGGGTAACTGCATTATTTGATGCACTGATCAGCGATCCAAAAAATGCTCTCGCAGCACCGGGGTTTCTAGGTGCCGTTGAAAAGCAATCAGCGCTGATTTACTACAATCGCTATTTTGCGGCACTGACCCAGAAAAAATATTTTTTCAGCTTTGCCTTTTTATCGGGATGCTGTTTGCTGATGGATCTGAAAAAAACAGGCAGCCAGCCACTGGATTCAGGCTTCTTCATGTATGGCGAAGATGTTGCCCTTTCTCACGAATTACAAAAAAAAGGCTACCAATTAGCCGTTGCCGAATCGGCAAGAGTCGAGCATATCGGTGCCGCATCAAGCGTTGCGGGCTCTCCGTTTTACGAGTACCACGTTGTGCGTGGACACATATTGCTGACATCACGAATAGCTAAGTCATGGGGCCAGGCCATCATGCTGTGGCCACCGCGATTAACCAGCCTTTCAGTACGCAGCATGTTGCGGGCGATTCGTTCTAAAAGTTTGATTCCGATATATGCATTGTGGCGTGCTTTTTTTGCCCTAGGTGCCGCCTAGTCTCATCGCGCTTCTGTAATTTAGCGTGCGATTTTTTCGTATAGAGAAATATATTTTGCCAATGCAATTTCTTCCGTAAAGACACTAACAACACGCTGACGACACTGCCCTGAAATTTCATGATAGCTTTGCGACGATTCAAATACATTTTGAATGGCATTTACCAAGCCCTCCAAATCCAGCATCTTTGCACTGCAACGATTCGCTAACGGCCCTAATACATCATCTAAACCATGTCCGCGAAAGCCAAAGACAGGCAATCCACATGCCATTGCCTCTGCGGCTGCAAAACAAAAACCTTCGGCCAGACTTGGTACCACAAGAGCATCATGCGCCCGATAAAGATCCGGCATTTTGTCATGTGTCACAGGGCCGATTAATCGAATATTTGCAGGCACATCGCCAACCCATTCGCTTTGATCAAGCGTACACGTCAACTCATAATCGGCACCGAGCAAGGCCGACAACTCCGGCAGAAGATGACTGCCTTTCTGCCACGCGAGTCTGCCAACAAATAATAGTTTACGGGCAAGTGGTTTGCGTACAGGTGAGAACCTCTCCACTTCAATCCAGTTATGTATCACGTCTACTTTTTGCGCAGAATAGTCCTGCTGATAGATATCCGCCACCCATTGGCTAACGGCCGTAACAGCCGAAGCTTGAGCTATGGCTTTTTTGATACCCGGCCTTATCAGTAACGAGTGATACAGCCTTTGTGGCAAGGACTTGTATGCATTGTAAGCAGGTCTTTCGAAGGCGCCATGCCCGGTGACAAGCGTTGGAATACCATGGCGAAGAAAACCTGTAGCCGAACCGGCATTGAGGTGTACGACATCGGTTTTTTCGGGTGGCTTATAGGTCGATAAAAACCACGGCATTGCTTCTATTTTTTTAGGATACCGGGTAATGACACTCTGGATGCCACGGCTTGACAATGCATGCGCGAGCTGGACAGTAAATACTTCTGATCCAGTTCCCGTAGCCGACATTGGAAGCCATACTTTCATTACCAAATAATCCCCGCATGTAAGCCTTTACGACATCGTAAAGATAATCACACTAGTCAAACAGCTATCTTCTTCAAAATAGCATCGTAATTCAAAGCAACATTTTCCCAGTCGAATTGATCGACAAGTGCCTGGCGAAAAATTAAAAAATCTTTCTCATCCAGTGCTGCTGCACTTAGCATTTGAACAAGCGTGGAGGCGAGCTCTGCCGTATTTTCAGGATTGATAAAAACGGCATTGGCACCGCTCGGCAACATCCCCTGTAATGCCCGATTGCTGCCAGACACCAAACGGCATCCGCTTCCTAAAGCCTCGATAGCGACCAGGCCGAGCCCCTCGGATGCACCCTCCTTGTCAGCCCTGCTAGGCATCACACATATTTTTGATTTTGCAAATAGTTGCGCAATGGCAGGGTTTGGAATGGCGCCGGAAAATTCGATCACTGCATCAAGCTTGCAGTCTCGCACACGGGCTTTAAGCGCCCCACTCAACGGGCCATCACCCACCATCAACAACTTCGCATCGGGGCGGTCTTGATGTACGAGACGCATCGCCTCTATCAATAAATCCGGGCCCTTTGCTTCTATGAAACGCCCGACGAAAATCAGGCCTATCGACTTATCAAGCGTTGTTGTATCAGGGACAAACCGGTTTTTTAAATCGACACCCATCGGCGCTACCAATACCTTCTCTGCTTGAACCCCTTCTACTTCCAATCTGTCGGCCAATAGTTTGCTGACTGTAGTAACCGCTTTCACACGCCGCGAAGTCATACGCCGGAAAAAACGCCAAGGGCCACCTCGCAATTTTAGAATATCGCTACCATGCGCCGTTGTTAAAACAGGGGTTCTTGGTGCAGCTAATGTTGCCAGGAATCCCCAGGGCAGCCAGTGCGCATGAATAATCGTTACACCTTGCTTAACCTGTTTGCGAATAGCCAACATCATGCCGAAAAAAAATATGGGTAGTAAAAAAATCATCAGTGGATTTTTTTTTAATGTCTGCAATAAGCCATCATTTCCAGAAAGCAGCTCTATTTTTCTGGGTAGATAGGCGAATCTTTTGACCTGTACATTATCTCGCAACTCCGACTCTGCCGCACCGGGCAGTCGTGGTGTAAGCACAATGACTTCATAACTTTCCGTGAGACGGGAAGATAACTCATGAACAAACGGTGGCCAGGTATCGCCTTCCCAGCGTGGATAGGTGGTGGTGATTACCAACAACTTCGACTTTTTTGGTTTCGCCTTATTAATCATGTGGTCGATACAAAAGTCCGGTGATCTGCTCCGACACCAAGCCAATCAGAAAAATAATTACCGAGGCGCTAAGCAATAACGCGCTCATATTCGTGAAGCGGCCTTCTTGCGCATACGTATACCCGTAATAGCCAAGACCCAACAGAAAGAAAAAAAGTCCCGAAGGTGCAAATAATTTAACCGGTGAGTAAAGCGTTGCAATTTTGAAGATGATCAACAAAAACCGGATGCCGTCACGCACAGGCCTGATATGGCTGCTGCCAATTCTTTTCGCCACCGGTATGGGTTCATAAGCCACCGCATATGCACTTCTAAAAAAAGCCATGGTTATCGTGGTTGGATAAGAAAAGCCGTTCGGCAATAAATGTAGAAACTCTTTGAATTTATCTGCCCGGACCGCTCTAAACCCCGAGGTAAGATCGGCCACTTGCTGACCAGTCATCCAGCTTGCAATGCGGTTATACAATCCATTGGCAAGACCACGCCCGACACTTGCTTGACCGTCCCAGCCTCGGGCACCGACCACCATATCGAAACCCAGTTCAAGTTTGGCTAGCAGGCGTTGGCAATAATCTGCATTGTGCTGCCCATCAGCATCCATAAAAACGATAATATCGCCTGAGGCAGCCCTTGCGCCCCGCTTGATTGCTGCTCCGTTGCCCATTGAATAGGGCGAACTTAGCACTAGCACGCCAAATTCGGCTGCCACGGCCGCGGTATCATCAGTGGAACCGTCATTTACCACGATAATTTCGGCATCTGGCATCAGGCTTTTGAGACCAGGCAATGTCCTGCGTAACCCGTCCGCTTCGTTTTTAGCGGGTAATACCACCGAAATTCGCATGCAGCCCCCTGATATTCAGGTCTAGAGAGTACTAGGATTAGGCAATTTAGACCATGTTTAGGGCATTTAATCCAGAATGCTACGCTAGATGAGGAATTTGCGGTAAAGTCCGGATATTAGTAGGGAAAAGGGGCTGCAATGAACACGGCCGTAGCCAATTTAGTCGGCATTACTGGCATAACGCGTCGCTTGGTTTTAGACGGCGCGCTGAATGAGACGGATGCTCGTCGAGCGCTGGAGGAATCTGGCAAGCTCAAGAAACAAGTTCAACTGTACCTGCTTGACCAACGTCTGGTGACACAAGCGCAAATTGCTGCTGCCAACGCGGTCGAGTTTGGCATGCCTTTGTTCGACACCAGCGCCTTGGATCTCGCGCAATCTGCCGTCAAGATTATTGGCGAAGAATTACTGCAAAAACATCATGTGCTGCCGCTGTTTAAGCGCGGCAACCGGTTGTATGTCGGCATTTCAGACCCTACCAATACGCGCGCGCTGGATGAAATAAAATTCGCCGCCAATATGACGGTCGAGCCCATTCTTGTCAGCGAAGACGTCCTCAGGAAATCTTTGGACCAGGCGCTGACGGCTGGCGACACTCTGGATCAAGGCGGTGATGACGACGAAGGCCTCGAAAACCTGGAGTCTTCCGGTGGCGATGAAGATGGTGCACCCGATACCGGCGTTGAAGCTAAAGGTGACGACACCCCGGTTGTAAAATTCGTCAATAAAGTTTTACTCGATGCAATCAAAAAAGGCGCTTCCGATATTCACTTCGAACCCTACGAAACAGAATTTAGGGTACGTCTGCGGCTCGACGGTGTTTTAAAAAATATCGCAAAAGCCCCGGTCAAATTGCAACCACGAATTTCGGCTCGTCTGAAAGTTATGGCGCAGCTGGATATTGCTGAAAAGCGCGTCCCGCAAGATGGGCGGATCAAACTCAATATCTCGAAAACCAAGCAAATGGATTTCAGGGTAAGTACCTGCCCGACCCTGTTTGGCGAAAAGGTGGTGCTGCGTTTACTCGACGGCAATGCAGCGAAGCTCGGTATCGATAAACTGGGCTATGAAGATGCCCAAAAACAGCTCTACCTCGATGCCTTGTCAAAACCTTATGGCATGATTTTAGTGACCGGGCCAACCGGCTCCGGCAAAACGGTATCGCTATACACCGGCCTGAACATTCTCAATACCGAAGAGCGCAATATTTCTACTGCCGAAGATCCCGTCGAAATTCGAGTGGCAGGTATCAATCAGGTACAAATGAATGCCAAGCGTGGCATGACTTTCTCGGTCGCACTACGATCATTTTTGCGACAAGACCCCGACATCATCATGGTCGGCGAAATCCGCGATCTTGAGACGGCTGAAATCGCCATCAAAGCAGCTCAAACCGGTCACTTGGTATTATCAACCTTACATACCAACGATGCGCCGCAAACGATCTCGCGTTTGATGAATATGGGCATTGCGCCTTACAACATCACCTCCTCGGTGACGTTGGTGATTGCACAACGTCTCGCACGTCGTTTGCATGATTGTAAAAAAGAAATGATCCTGCCCGAAGCAGCATTATTAGCAGAAGGCTTTACCCCTGAAGATGTCAAAGCTGGCATTCGCCTTTACGAAGCGGTAGGCTGTTCAGACTGCAATGAAGGCTATAAGGGTCGCGTAGGTATTTATCAAGTAATGCCGATGAGTGAAGAAATCCAGAAAATTATTTTGCAGGGCGGAAATGTCCTGCAAATCGGTGAGGCCGCATTGAGATCTGGCGTTAATGATCTCAGGCGATCCGCTCTAATAAAAGCAAGCGTAGGCATGACCAGCCTCGCAGAAATTAACCGCGTAACAAAGGACTAAGCCATGGCAGCCTCTAAAGCAGCAGTCGTTAAATCTCGCGCAACCACTTCCACGATGAGCGAGTTCGTTTGGGAAGGTACCGACAAGCGCGGCATTAAAATGAAAGGCGAGTCAAACGCCAAAAATGCCAATTTACTAAGAGCTGAACTACGCAAACAAGGCATCAATCCGACGGTAGTCAAACCGAAAACCAAACCCTTCTTTGGATCGGCCGGGGCGTCCATCAAGCCTCAAGACATCGCAGTATTTAGTCGGCAAATTGCCACCATGATGCAATCGGGCGTTCCGATGGTGCAGAGCTTTGAAATTATCGCTGGAGGACAAAAGAACCCGAGACTGAAAGATCTATTGATGGGTGTGAAAGCCGAGATTGAAGGTGGCTCCTCGCTATCTGAAGCGCTAGCAAAAAACCCGCTCTACTTTGATGACTTGTACGTCAATTTAGTAAAAGCTGGCGAAGGCGCCGGTGTATTGGATGTCGTACTAAACACTATTGCCAACTACAAAGAAAATATCGAAACCCTGAAAGGAAAAATCAAGAAAGCCTTATTTTATCCTGCCATGGTGATTGCAGTCGCCGTGCTCGTTAGCGCCGTGCTGCTTATTTTTGTGGTCCCGTCATTTAGAAATGTTTTCAAAAGCTTTGGTGCTGACCTTCCGGCTTTTACCTTGTTTATCCTGATGTGCTCGGACTTTGTCATTGCCTACTGGTGGATAATAATTGCAGCAGTTGCCGGAGCATTTTTTGCTTTTTTCGCTGCCAAAAAACGCTCTAAGGCATTTGCACACTTTCTAGACCGAATGATTCTGAAAATTCCAGTGATTGGACAGGTCATGCACAACTCGGCTATCGCCCGTTTCGCACGTACACTTGCCGTTACTTTTAAAGCGGGTGTGCCCTTGGTGGAAGCATTGGAAACAGTTTCTGGTGCTTGCGGGAACGTGGTTTACGAAAAAGCCGTATTACGAATTCGCGATGACGTTGCAGTGGGTTACCAAGTCAACTTAGCCATGAAACAAGTCAACTTGTTCCCGAACATGGTGGTACAAATGACCGCCATTGGTGAAGAAGCCGGTGCATTAGATACCATGCTTTACAAAGTGGCTGAATTTTACGAGCAGGAAGTTAATAATGCCGTGGATACGCTGGCTACCCTTATCGAACCCATGGTGATGATGGTGATCGGCGGTATCGTCGGCAGCATGGTCATCGGTATGTATCTACCCATCTTCAAACTCGCTGCGGCGATGTAAGGAAATATGGAGATTTTGATGAGCCATGCGCCACTGTTAATCACAGTGGCGTTCTTTTTCGGGCTGCTAATCGGCAGTTTTTTGAATGTCGTTATCTTGCGGCTACCGAACCGCTTACTGTGGCAAGCTCGCCATGAAAGTCGTGAATTACTCGAGCTTCCTGAGGTCTATGAACCTGCACCGCCAGATATTGTAGTCAAGGGTTCGCATTGCCCGCATTGCCAGCATCCTTTATCGGCGTTCGAGAATATTCCACTCATTAGTTATCTGTTTCTGCGAGGTCGTTGCCGTCATTGCAAGGTCGGTATTTCCTGGCAGTACCCAGCGGTAGAATTTCTCACGGGTGTGCTTTTTGCCATCTGCATCTGGAAGTTCGGTGCCACCTGGGAAGGCTTGGCCGCCCTGGGGTTTACGGCTTCTTTGCTCGCTTTATCGGGCATCGATATGCGTACCCAATATCTTCCTGATGACATCACCCTGCCCTTATTGTGGCTGGGTTTATTGCTTAGCTTGGTACCGCTATTCCAGGACCCATGGCACGCCTTACTCGGCGCCGTTATCGGCTACCTAAGTCTGTGGAGCGTCTATAAACTCTTCAAACTGGTCACCGGCAAAGAAGGCATGGGTTACGGCGATTTCAAATTACTCGCCGCGCTCGGCGCCTGGTGCGGTCCGGAATCGATTCTGACTATCGTGCTGCTTTCCTCATTTATAGGCGCCATCATTGGGTCGATTTATCTGGCCATTAAAGGCCGCGATAATAGTACGCCGATTCCCTTTGGTCCTTATTTGGCGGCGGCCGGTTGGGTGCAGTTTATTTTCGGTATAAATTTGCTGCAGACCTATACCCACTGGGCAATGCCGGGCTAACAGTGGCCAAGTTTATTGTGGCAGTCACGGGTGGTATCGCCTCGGGCAAATCCGCAGTTACCGGATTTTTCCACGCTCTGGGAATCTCTATTGCCGATGCCGACATAGCAGCACGCACAGTCGTTGAAACCGGTCAGCCAGCGCTTGAAGAAATTGCATCGTGCTTTGGCTCGCATCTCATTATCGATGGACAGCTTGATCGACAGGCCTTGCGCGAGCTTATTTTCAATAACGCCGATGCAAAAAAGAAACTGGAATCAATCACGCATCCGCGAATCCGTGAATTGCTGATACAGGAATGCCAGGCTGCGACGAGTGCATATGCCATAGTGGCAATTCCCTTGCTGGCTGAGGGTAACAAAACCCATTACGCCTGGATCAATCGCATACTTGTTGTAGATACACCACGCGAAATACAAAAATCCAGGTTACTGGCGCGTGATAATATTACTGAAGCACTCGCAGATAAAATGCTGGATGCTCAGGCTATGCGTACGCAAAGATTAGCGATTGCCGATGATGTGGTATCAAATGTGCATGACAGAGAGTCATTGCAAGAAAGTGTTAAACGGCTAGATGAAACTTATCGCCAGTTTGCAATAAATATGTAGGAGCGAGTTCTACTCGCGAAATGCCTAGCCGCAGGTTTTCGCGAGCAGAGCTCGCTCCTACATGCAGCATTTTCGTAGGTTTTCGCGAGCAGAGCTCGCTCCTACATGCAGCATTTTCGCAGGTTTTCGCGAGTAGAACTCGCTCCTACGTTTGGTATTTTCGCAGATTTTTCGCGAGTAGAACTCGCTCCTACGTTTGGTATTTTCGCAGACCTTTCGCGAGTAGAACTCGCTCCTACGTTTGGTATTTTCGCAGGCCTTTCGCGAGTAGAACTCGCTCCTACGATGTTGATGGCCAAAGCTGGCTGATCCCGGCAATGCCTTGCGCGCCATGTTGGCGGGCATCGGAAATATCCTTCATGCCCAATCCGCCGAGTGCGAATATTGGCAAGGACACTTCGTTTCGCATTTTCGTAAATCCGGACCAGCCAATGCCCTCGGCATCGGGATGCGAGTTTGTTTTAAGTACCGGCCCCAAGACGGCAAATAATGCCGCCATACTTTCCGCTTTTTTTAATTCTTCGACATTATGACAAGCGCTGGAAAATGCATGACCCGACAAAATTGTCGAAATATCTTCTTGCATCAATTGCGATGATTTTAGATGCACGGGACAATCGAGCATCTTAGCCAGTTCAATATCTTCGTTGATGAATAACATAGCCTTATGCTCGTGGCTTAGAGTACGAATATCGATGGCGAGCTCTTTCAGTTTTTTTGGCGTGAGTGATTTGCAACGCAATTGAATAAAGCCAATACCCGATGCGAGCTGCTGCTCAATGCATGACAAGTAGTTGCCTTTATCACCATAAAATTCGGGAGTAATTGCCAACAGATTCGACAGGGTTAATGCCGCCACTACAGGCTTGTCGGCTGGCGGCATCGGATAGGAAGCCAGTTTTTCCAAAGGTGACCAGGCCAGCGCTTGTTTTTCACGGCCTTTGGGTTTGCCGGTATAGGAATGCACGGTGTAAACATCAAGCACAATGCTTTTATTGGCATAGCGTTGTGGCACGCAAATCAATGGTTCAATATTTGCGATACGAATGCCAAGCTCTTCGAACAATTCACGCGCTAGAGCTTCTGCCGCTGATTCGCCAAGCTCAACTTTGCCACCGGGAAATTCCCAGGCACCGGCAAGATCACGGCCTTCGGCACGCCTGGCCAATAATATTCTGCCGCGAGTGTCACGCAGGACACCCGCTACGACATGAATCGGAGCCTTAAGCTCTGACGGCATTCGCGGTCAGGTCAACTGACCGTGGCATTGCTTGTATTTCTTGCCACTACCGCAGGGGCAAGGGTCGTTACGGCCAATCTTGTCGGCATCCCGAGTCATTGTTTTCGGCTGTTCGACCTCCTGCGATGCAAAAGCCATTGCTTGTTGCATTTCATCATCGACACTAAAATCACCGGTTTCTGGATGCTGGAACTGCATGTTTTTCGCTTGTGCTTCCATGCGCTGACGGTCGGCATTTTCCATCGCGGCAACTTCTTCTTCGTCACGAATGCGAACCCGTGCGAGTAAAGTAATGACATCTTGTTTTACCTTGTCGAGCATTTCGGAAAATAGCTCGAACGATTCGCGCTTGTATTCCTGCTTCGGCTGCTTTTGCGCATAACCACGCAAATGAATACCCTGACGCATATAGTCCATGCGTGCCAAATGCTCTTTCCAACTTTGATCAAGCACGTTGAGCATCAAATGTTTTTCAAGATGACGCATCATGTCCGGCGTAATTTGCTCTTCTTTGTCGGTAAATAATTGAGTTGCCGCTTTTAGAACATGGTCGAGCAATGCGTTGTCATCCAGCTCTTCGGATTTTTCAACCAGTGTTTTCAAATCAATCGACAAACCAAACTCGTCGGTCAAATTACGCTCCAGCCCTTCAATATCCCATTGCTGGTCAATCGAATTGACCGGCACGTAACGACGCACGGTCGATGCAATAACATCGTCACGAATAGCATCGATGGCATCTTGTACGGAATCTGATTCCAGCAATTCGTTACGCTGCTGATAAATCACTTTGCGCTGGTCGTTGGCCACGTCATCGTAATCGAGCAGGTTTTTACGAATATCGAAGTTGTGGGCTTCCACTTTTTTCTGGGCATTTTGAATTTGCTTGGTGACCATACCGCTTTCGATCACTTCGTCTTCTTTCATGCCGATGCGCCGCATGGCGTTTTGCACCCAATCGGCGGCGAAGATGCGCATCAAATTATCTTCGAGCGACAAATAGAAGCGTGAAGCACCGGCATCGCCTTGACGACCCGAACGGCCGCGCAGCTGATTATCAATACGACGCGATTCATGACGCTCGGTACCGACGATATGCAGACCACCCAGTGCCAATACTTCGTCGTGATGCTTCTGCCATTCCGATTTGACCCGGGATTTATCGAGTTCGCTGGCATCTTCACCCAAGGCATGTAACTGGGCTTCCAAACTACCGCCTAAAACAATATCGGTACCACGACCAGCCATATTGGTGGCGATAGTGACGGCTTTAACACTACCGGCCTGGGCAACAATCTGTGCTTCGCGTTCATGCTGTTTTGCATTCAGCACTTCATGCGGAATACCAGCTTTTTTCAGGTGTTCGGATAGTAACTCCGAGGTTTCAATCGAGGTTGTACCTACTAGCACGGGTTGACCGCGGGTATAGCATTCCCTGATGTCTTCGCTAACGGCTTTGAATTTGGCGTCGCGTGTTAAATACACCAGATCGGCGTAATCTTTACGCACCATCGGGCGATGCGTTGGGATCACCACGACTTCAAGATTGTAGATGGTCTGGAATTCGTAAGCTTCGGTATCGGCGGTGCCGGTCATACCCGAGAGCTTGTTGTACATGCGGAAATAATTCTGGAAAGTAATCGAAGCCAGGGTCTGGTTTTCGCGCTGGATCGGCACGCCTTCTTTTGCTTCTACCGCTTGATGCAAACCATCGGACCAACGACGACCCGCCAATGTGCGGCCAGTGAACTCATCAACAATAATCACTTCACCATCGCGAACAATATAATCAACATCGCGTTGATACAGAGCATGCGCACGCAAGCCGGCATTCATATGATGTACGACCGATAAATTCTGTCCGGAATACAAACTATCATCTTCGGAAATGATGCCCGCTTCACGCAGTAATTCTTCTGCATGCAACATGCCTGCTTCTGAGAGATGCACCTGCTTTTGTTTTTCATCGACCCAGAAATCACCATCGCTGTCTTCTTTTTCCTGACGAATTAATTTCGGCAGTAAACGATTCACTTTGATATAGAGCTCGGGCGATTCATCGGCAGGGCCCGAAATAATCAGCGGCGTGCGTGCTTCATCAATCAAGATGGAATCGACTTCATCGACAATGGCAAAATTCTGGCCACGCTGGAAACGGTCTTCTTTCGCAAGCGCCATATTGTCGCGTAGATAATCAAAACCGTATTCATTATTGGTGCCGTAGGTAATGTCGGCAGCGTAGGCACCTTTTTTATCGCCGTGCGGCATGCCGGGATACACCACGCCAACGCTCATACCCAGGAAACTATAAACGCGTCCCATCCAGGCCGAGTCACGACGTGCGAGATAATCATTCACGGTAACCACATGCACGCCTTTACCCGACAATGCATTCAAATAAGTCGGTAGTGTCGCTACCAGCGTTTTACCTTCACCAGTACGCATTTCGGCGATGCGGCCCGAATGCAGCACCATGCCACCCACCAGCTGCACATCATAATGACGCAGACCCAGCACGCGCTTGGAAGCTTCGCGGCAAACGGCAAAGGCTTCGGGTAAAAGTTGGTCGAGGATTTCACCTTTTTCAATGCGAGCCTTGAATTCGTCGGTCTTGGCGCGCAAGCCATCATCGCTGAGTTTCTCCATTTCTGGCTCAAGCGAATTGATGCGATCAATGTTTTTTTGAAATTGACGCAGCAAACGTTCGTTGCGGCTACCAAAAATGCGGGTAAGAAGACTATTAAGCATAAGAAAATCAAACCACTATGATTGAGGCAGACAAAGTCCGCGGAAAGTAAGGCCGATATAAAACCCGCCATAAAAAACGGCCGCGCATGCTGTCATGGCGGCCGCATAGTTTAACCTGTGGGCGGTTTAAGCGATATCAATCCCGTCGTCTTAGCGTTTAACGCTATCCAGAAACGGCATGGGGTTAACCGCAGTTCCGTTCACATGGACTTCAAAATGAATATGCGGGCCGGTTGAACGGCCGGTGGAGCCGGCTTTGGCAATTTGCTGGCCTGCACGTATCAAGTCACCTGCGCGAACCGTGAACGCCGAATTATGGCCGTACAGCGTGGAATAACCATTCCCATGATCCACTTCCACCACATTGCCATAGCCGTTTTTGACACCAGTGAAACTCACCACGCCATCGGCGGCGGCAAACACCGGGTCGCCGATATTGGCTTCAAAATCAATGCCTTTATGATGTGCACGGCCACCTGAAAACGGATCAGACCGGGTACCAAAAGTGGAAGTGATATAGCCACGGCCCGGCAAGGTAGAAGGCGTACGGCTCATTTCAAGATGTTGATCAAACAACATGGCTTCTAGCACAGAAAGCTGACGGCCCGAGTTAGCGAACTGGACCTGAAGAGCGCTCAGGTCGCCCAGCAGGTCTTTGGACTTTACGTCTTCAACGGTTTCGTCACCGCCAGCGCCAGGCAATTTGTCGAAATTGAACTCGCCATCGGTAAATTTGCCGTCTTTTGTCAGACGTTCACCAAGAGCATTAAGGCGATTAGCCTGAATTTGTAACTCGCCGACGCGGGCCGCTACCGCATTGATTTCGCGTTGAGCGTCCTCTTTGGCTACTTTAAGTTCTTTGTTTTGCGCGTTTAACTGGGCTTGCAACCGATTAATTTCAGAGGAATGGCTAGCTCCCCGCCCAATAAAACCAACGCTAAAAGCGAGCGCCAATAATAAAAAGATCGAACCACCGGCAATAGCGGCGGTTTTTGGATCATCGAACGCTAATTTCTTTGGCGTGCGAAAGAATTTTGAAACGATGATAATGTTCATCATGTTTAAAGGTACTCTCAATCAGGTCCATGGCACGGTGGCTTCAAACAAAGGTCCGGTTCAGGCGCTGCAGGCAGCAAACGAATCGAACTTGATGAAACTAATCAAACGTGCCCAACAACTGGACCAACTTGATCAAACACTGCGCCAAATTTTGCCCTCTGCACTGGCGAATCAATGTCGGCTCGCCAATATCAATCAGGAAAAACTGGTGTATTCGGTATCAAATCCGGTCTGGAAGTCCAAACTGCGCCTCTATGGCGACGCTTTGATCAGCGCAGCCGGTGCAGCCGGGTTTCAAGTCCAGGCTTTGACGATAAAAGTGACTCCCCCAGACTCAGTTCCCCTAAGTCCAACTACTGGTAAGCCGCTTACTCAGGCAGTCCGCGATTCTCTGCGCACCACCGCCCACTCCGTGGAAGACCCGCAACTGCGGGAACAACTCCTAAAACTGGCATCCTTGCCCTAAGCCAACATCGCTGTGGCCGGTCATTGTGCCGTAATACGTTAAAGCAGCCGTTAAAAAGCTGTTATTTCGATGTGATACAAGCCGCAAAATGCAAGATTGTCATTGCAGATTGCAATGACTTATTGTGCGTGCGCTGGTTGGGCGTAGGAAATTGGGGCCGTTGCTGCGTCATCGACATAGGTGACCTCCTCCCAAGTGCTCGGGTCTGCCAACATCGCGCGTAACAGCTGATTATTCAGGGCATGTCCTGATTTATAGGCATAAAAGGCGCCGACCAGACTATGGCCGAGCAAATACAGATCCCCAATGGCATCAAGAATCTTGTGTTTCACGAACTCGTCTTCATAACGAAGACCGTCCTCATTCAAAATACGGTAATCGTCCAGCACGATGGCGTTATCCATACTGCCGCCGAGGGCAAGGTTACGGTCACGCAGAAATTCAATGTCCTTCATAAAGCCAAAGGTTCGGGCACGGCTGACTTCTTTTACGAACGAAGTCGTGGAGAAATCGATTTCTACGCTGGACGTGGATTTACTGAAAACCGGGTGCTTGAAATCAATCGTAAAGCCGACTTTGAAGCCATCAAAAGGCTCAAAACGCGCCCATTTGTCACCATCTTCAACCTGGATAGGTTTTACGATCTTGATAAAACGCTTCGCGACATTCTGCTCTTCAATACCAGCCGACTGCAGCAGAAAGACGAAAGGACCGGCCGAGCCGTCCATAATAGGCACTTCAAAATGTGACAGATCAACATAGGCGTTATCGATACCCAGGCCTGCAAAGGCCGACATCAAATGCTCAATGGTCATTACGCGCACATCGTCCTGCACCAGCGCGGTACACATACTGGTTTCACCGACTAATAAGGCATGCGCCTTGATTTCGACCGGCTTGGCAAAATCGGTACGACGGAAAATAATGCCTGAGTTTGGCGCAGCCGGCCGCAAGGTCATATAAACCTTCTGGCCGCTATGCAAACCCACGCCAGTAGCGCGGATGACATTTTTAAGGGTGCGTTGCTTCATCATGTATTTAGCGCTCCAAACGGAACTGCACAAAACTCCCGCGAGGATATCACAGCCCTAACTGAACAAAAGTAAAAGGGCCGCGGTTTTTCACAGGCTTGCAACAATTATGTGTTCTAAATGTGGAACGGTTGGCAGAAATTTACCCGTATGGGCGCCTGCTTGCTGCGCCCATGGGCTTGCCGCAGATTTGGGGCGCGGCAAGCAGGCGCCCCTA
>JAYSQD010000017.1:0-1279 GCA_043721835.1 Arenimonas sp.
GGGGATCACAACACTGGATTGCGCCAGTACCGTCGAACCTCCGGCGACAAGGCTGAATAGAGAAAATAGGCTAATCGTCACGCGCATCGGCTATTTTCCTTTAGGTAGGTCGATAACGAAGGCGCAAACGCTGCTCCATTTTTTGGGAGCGGGCATATATCACCAGACATTTTCTAAACCTTCGAAGTGTTTTCGCGTTTTGCGTGCCGCGCCTAATATTTTCCAGCTTAGGTTTTGGAGGTAACTTGAAAACCGACATATTTTGGCGACAGCTTTATTATGAAGCACGTCGTTAGAATTCAAGATAAATGCCCCTCTCAACATACCAAGGGCAGCGCTAATAATAACACGAGACGTCGCGCGCTGAATTCGATATTTGAGGCGCAAGAGGAGCCCAATAGCGGTCACGTCGATCCTCCCCTCACATATAATGATGAATACGGCGGTTCTCACGCAAGATCCGCCGTATTTGTTCAAGCGCTAACAACCAGCATCGCAATCTTGGCAATAACAAGTCCTCCAGCAATCATCAGATAGCCGCGCAGGGCCAGCATCCACAACTTGCTGGCAGTTGAAAGCTCCAGCGGACGTAGTTTTTCTAGCGGCGGCATACGCCAAACGTCGCGGTTCCAAACCGTTACAGGCGCTGCATCCTTTTTTGTAGGTTTAAACACACCTGCAAAAAAGGCGGCCATAATTGTAAGAAGTGAACCGCCTCCCAGAATAGAAAGGATTACAGCTTCATTCGTCTGATCCGGAAACATTACCGATGCCGTCAGAATAATCGAAAGCATGACCAGAACGGCAATCACCGCCCCGGTGAACAGATTGGCCTTCCGTCCATTTGCCCAAGGTCCCAATACTTCTTTGTCATTGCAGAGCAGCAACAGGAACACCGTCGCACTGGGAAGAAGTACGCCTGCTAACGTCTGAACAGCATTGGTGAGCAATCCCAATGGAACACCGGGGGTCAGAACCAATACGGCCGCAATCACGATCAGGGCGCAATACACAATGTAAAAGCCCTTTGCCTCCGAGGGTTTACGATGCAGCGAGTGTTTGATCGAAAACACATCGCCTATTGCATAAGCCGTCGACAGCGAAACTGCCGATGCACCGATTAGGCTGGCGTCGATCAGAGCAATGGCGAACAGAACACCGGCAATTCTGCCTGAGTGAGCCTCCAGGCCTCTGGCAACGCCGGCCGCGTCGGTGAAATTGCCGAACCCTGCCTGTCCCGCAAAAGTTGCCGCAGCAAAAGCCATCATGGCGACGCCGC